>CAYRLN010000099.1:0-6092 GCA_964425065.1 uncultured Lachnospiraceae bacterium
AAAGAATCTGAAACAGGTACTGGAAGAAAAAGGGCATGATGTGCGTGTGCTTACACTTTCCGACAGCGTTCACAGTCATAAAGAAGGAGACATATATTACATACGGTCCATGCCGTTAGGAGTATATCCAAATGTCCGCATGCCGTTATCTTACAGACATCCTTTGATAAGAGAGTTGATTGAGTGGAAACCGGATGTGGTTCACAGCCAATGTGAGTTTTTCAGTTTCCAGTATGCTTTGCGGATCTCCAAGTTAACAGGGGCACCGCTTGTACATACATACCATACATTATATGAGCAGTATGCGAAATACGTAATTCCCGGTAAGCGTTTGGGGAAAAAGGCTGTAAAAGTACTTTCCCGAAGCAGACTTAAAAGAGTCAGCAGAGTAATTGTTCCGACGAAAAAGGTAGAAAATGCGTTGATTGGATATGGCCTTTCCAATTCCATGAGAGTGATTCCCAGCGGAATTAGTTTGGAGCAACACAAGGAGCGCATTTCTGAGGAAGAACGCAAAATAAAAAGAAAAGAACTTGGAATCGGCGCGGATAGGTCGGTTTTGGTTAATTTGGGACGGGTAGGAACGGAAAAAAATTTGGAAGAAGTGCTTTGCTTTTTCGCAAAAGCCCTGGCAGAGAATCCGAAATTGGTACTGTTAATTGTAGGAGACGGACCGGCCAGAGAGGATCTTGAAAAGTTGGCTATGAAATTGGGTGTTGAAAAGGACGTTATTTTCACCGGTATGGTTTCTCCTTCGGAGGTTCAAAAATATTATCAATTGGGAGATATTTTTGTAAGTGCGTCTACCAGCGAAACACAGGGGCTTACTTACATAGAGGCAGCCGCGAACGGTCTTCCTCTGTTATGCCGCAGGGACCGCTGTCTGGATGACGTTATAGAGGAAGGGGAAAACGGCTATGAATATAATAACGAAGAGGAATTTTTGGAGCGCATCGAAGAGATAGCCGGAGATAAAGAATGGAGGGTTCAGGCAGGAAAGAGAAGCGAAGAAATTGCAGCTGCTTTTGATAAGAGTACATTTGGTGACGCCGTGGAAGAGGTTTACAAATCGGTGATAAGCACATAAATCAGCGAGAAAAGGTTACCGGATAGGCAGCCTTTTCTTTTTATTTTATTCCATATGAACATAGATTGTGATAAAATAAAAGTTGAGTTGCCGAAGGGAGAAACAGATGAAAAAGATAAACAGGAAGGTATTAAAAACAACAGGGGCATTACTACTGACAGTTGCGTTGGCAGCAGGACTTTGCGTTCCGCAGAACGCTTATGCTTGGGAAGATCCGCGGGGTGAAAACGGAAGAGAAAACGAAAATCAATCGGCGATTCCCCACGGAACAGCAGAGGAATGGATTACGGAAAGTATGCTGACCGAAGAGATTCCGGCGGACTACGTGGTGAACAAAGAGACACAGGGCAAGGCGGAAGACGGAGAATATAATGCGTATTTTCTTGTGGACGAAATACAGACAGTTGAAATCGAGATTGATGAGAATAATCTAAATTATGTTTTGCAGAATGCATTGGATGAGCCTTACGTAATGGCGGACAGTGTAACGATTGGAGATACCACGATTCAATACTGCGGGTTTAAGACAAAGGGAAGTTATACTTTGGAGCATTCCTATACCGACAACCGGGGAAGTGACCGGTTTTCTTTCACGGTCAACTTCGGAAAATATGTGAAGAAGAAAGACTATGGAGAAACACAGGATTTTTACGGATGTAATAAAATCAGTTTCAACAACTTTTTCTTTGACAAATCCATGATGAAAGAGTTTTTTGCTTTGAAATTAATGGATGAGATGGGACTTCCGACGCCCCGGTATGGACTGGCCAAACTTTACATAAACGGAGAGTACTATGGTGTCTACGCTATGGTGGAAGCTTTTGATGAATCTATTTTGGAGCAGTATTACGGCGTAGATGACGATGAACTTTCCGGTTATCTGTGTAAACCGGAGGGAACTACTTTTATTTACGAAGATTTGCTGGAGGATGATTCGCCTCTTTGGGAGAATGACAAGGATACTTACGAAGAGGTATCCGATATGCTTCCCACAGTCATGGAATGGGTGCGCAAGTTAAATTGCCTGTACGAGGGAACGGACTTTGAAGGTAAAGCAATCGACGTGAACAGCCGGGAATACATAAATTTATTAAACGAAGTTTATGATGTGGAAGAGGTTGTAAAATACTTTGCGGTGCATAGTTGGCTTTGCCAATTGGACAATATGTTTGTCGGAAAGAAAAACTTTGGACTTTATGTGGACCAGGAGGGAGTGGCAACCATTATCCCATGGGATTACGATTTGAGTTTCGGTTGTTATTATCCCAGCACAGCGGAGGCTACCGCCAATTTTGATATTGATATAATGTATAAGCCGATGGCAAACGAACCGGATGGACTTTATTCAAAATATCCCATGTTCCGCGTGATTTATCAGAACGAGACCCTGCTGGAGAAATATCATGAGTACATGGAAGAATGTTCCAAAATTGCAGCGTTGGGAGGAACCGTAGAATCCACCGGTAAAACCTACGACCCCGGATTTTTCAATTCTTTTATTGAAACTATGGAAGAAGATGTAATTGCGGCGGCAACGGAGGAACTGGCCGACAATGTATATTATATGAACCGGATTAAACAACCGCGGGATGTAAAAGAGGCACTGCCAAATCTGGCAAAGATTATAGCCATGCGTTCTGTCGGTGTGTTAAATCAGGTAGAGGGTAATGGAAGTACAGTGACGGGACAGGGATGTGATTTGTCCACGCTCGGAAATGCCAGCCAGGGCAGGGCATCTTCCACGGGATTGTTATCCGCGGTAGATGCCGCAACAGGTATTTTTACTACGGCTGAGTATTCAAAAGGAAGTGCACCTACACTGAAGGTATTAGAGATGAGTCCGACTCATGCACAATATAGTGAAGTTCTTGATGCAATCGGCATAAAGGATGTAGACGGGATAACAGTGTATACCGTTAATACCACCGGAACTCCGGATACAGAATATACGCTGACGATTCCGCTTACTCAAAAGCAGTTGGAGAAAGGAAGTGTTACCATTTATTCCTACTGCAATGAAAAAGTGGAAAAACTTAAAGTAAAGATGGACGACAATCTTTGTACTGTTACATTAGCGGATATAGAGAAAATAGTGATTGTTCCCGGAGGTATCTCTCCGATGGCGGCAGCAATTGGGATTGTTGTTTTGCTTTTAGTGACAGCGGGAATTGTCGGAATAATTTTAAAGCGTAAAAAAAATAAACCGGAAAGGGAAGGAGAAGTTTCTTAATATGAAAAAGATGAAAAAAGTATTTTTGTTTGTATTAGTTACAGTTTTTTCCTGCATGCTTTTTGCCTGTGGGGAAAAGGAGGAGGTTTTATCTTTGAAGACAATTACACCCAATGAAACCAATGTGAGAACCATCGGTCGGACAGGTTGGTTAAACGATACTTTGTGGATGGTACATTCCGGTTCGGGCGCAGAGTTTACCTTCCTTGGAACTACCGCATCCATTACCCTGCAGGGAGACAGTACCGTACTTGGAACTGCGGAAAATCAGGTTCACTTTGCTATTTATGTAAACGGTGAAGAAGTAGTCAATGACATGATGAATAAACTGGAAAAGACCTATACGGTATTTGAAAGCGAAGAAGAAGAGCAGTGTACGGTAAAAGTGGTCAAATTATCGGAATCCGCACAGTCTACCATGGGCATTAAAACGATAGAAGTAACGTCCAAAGGGGATATTGCTCCTACAGAAAATCAGGAGAAACTGATTGAATTCATCGGAGATTCCATTACCTGTGGGTATGGTGTAGAAGATGAAAATCGGGACAATCATTTTAAGACCGGAACGGAAAATGCAACAAAGACTTATGCATATAAGACAGCGGAAGCTTTGGGAGCAGATTACAGTTTTGTTTCCTTCAGCGGATATGGTATTATCTCCGGTTATACCGCTACCGGCACAAAAGTAGCGGAACAGACACTTCCCCAATATTATGACAAGTTAGGATTTTCATACGGTGCATATTTAGGCGAGTCGCCAAATGAGTATACATGGGATTTTTCAAAGCGTCAGCCGGATGTTATTGTTGTAAATCTGGGAACAAATGATGATTCTTATACAGGTTCAAAAACGGATAGACAGGATGAATATGTGACAGAATATATTGAATTCCTGAAGACAATCAGAGCCAACAATCCGGATGCAACCATTATTTGTACCCTGGGCATCATGGGAGACCGGTTATTCCCCAGTGTTTCGAAGGCAATGGAAACATATAAGATGGAAACGGGAGATACCAATATCCATTCCCTGAAATTTGATGTACAGGCGGCAGCAGACGGCTACGCTGCAGACTGGCATCCTACAGAGGCAACCCATACGAAGGCTGCTGAAAAACTGACAGCGGAAATCAAAAATATTATGGGCTGGTAAAACCGGAAAGAAGAGGGTTGATTAAAATGTCTCAGTACTATGAAAGACCGATACAATTTCGTGTCAGGAATGTATTCAGCAACAATATGGTATTGCAGAGAAACAAAAATATAAATGTGTTCGGGGAAGGCGTAGACGGCACAGAAGTCCGTGTAACTCTTGTCCGGTCTGACTGCAGCGAAGTGTCAGCCAAGGCTACGGTAAAAAATAATAAGTGGATGGCAATCTTACCACCCCAGGAGGCGGACACAAATTGTAAACTGTGTGTGAAAGCGTATAAGATAGACGGTCGGGAAAGAGAAATAATTGCAGACATAGAATATTTGCAGGTTGCTATCGGAGAGGTATGGCTTGCCGGCGGACAGTCTAATATGGAATTGGAATTACAGAATTGTGAAGGTGGCAAAGAGTCATTGCAGCAGGATAAAAATCCGAATGTCCGGTTTTATTATACCCAGAAGAATCCGTACAAAACAAAAGAGTTTTTTGAAGCGGAGGAACGGAGCGGTTGGCAGGTTTTCGATGCGGAAAGTGCAAAAGCCTGGTCGGCAGTAGGCTACTATTTTGCCAAAAAGTTAAGCAAGGATTTGGAAGGAATAACCGTAGGTATCATCGGTTGCAACTGGGGAGGAACCAGTGCGTCTGCATGGATGAGTACGGATGCCCTCCTAGAGGATGGGGACCTGGCAAGTTATGTGGAAGAATTTAAGGCGGCATGTCAGGGACAGAGTGTGGAAGAACAGGAAGAGGCTTACGACGAGTATGTAAAATTCCATGCAGAATGGGAAAAGAATTACGAAAAACTTTTTCGGGAAAATCCCAACATTCAGTGGGGCGAGGCAGAAGAAATCATTGGAAAATGCCAATGGCCCGGTCCTATGAACATAAAGAATCCTTACAGACCGGGAGGGCTTTATGAGTGCATGCTAAAGAGGGTTTGTCCGTATTCTTTAAGAGGATTTCTTTTTTATCAGGGAGAAAGTGACGACCATAAACCGCATATGTATTATAAACTTTTCACCCGGATGATTCGTCAGTGGAGAGAAGAGTTTCTGGATGAGGAATTGCCCTTTTTGATGGTGCAACTTCCCATGCACAGATACGAACATGACGAAGACTTTAAACACTGGCCCATTATCAGGGAAGCACAGATGTACGCGTACAAAACCATCAAAAATACCGGAATTGCTGTTATCATAGACAAAGGGGAATTTAACAATATCCATCCCCTTAATAAGCTGAGCGTGGGGGAACGTCTTGAATTACAGGCCCTTGCTCTTGTCTACAATAAATTGAGTAAAAAGGATGCCTTTGGACCTCTTTTCAACTCCTGCATTTATCATGAGAATAATATAGAATTGTTATTTGATTATGCAGAGGACGGATTTGAAGTAAAGGGGGAAATCTCCGGTTTTGAAGTAGCAGGAGAAGATAAAAAATTCTTACCGGCAAAAGCAGATATTTGCGGTGATAAGATATTGGTTTCCGCTCCAAATGTGGAGAATCCTTTGTATGTAAGATATTTATGGACCAATTATGCGGAGGTGACTTTGTTTGGAAAAAACGGCCTTCCGGTGGCTCCGTTCAGAACCTGTAAAAAGGATGAGGAAAGGGCTTTAGTG
>CAYRLN010000100.1:0-6063 GCA_964425065.1 uncultured Lachnospiraceae bacterium
GATGGAACAGAATGTAAAATTCTTTACCTTCCAAAATATGGATTTCAAGATGCTGCCATCTTGGTGAGAATTCCAGTCGGAAAAATTTCTGAAACTACAAAGATGATCCTTGAAGTTCATGACACTATCTTCAGCAGCACTTTATCAACAGGTGGCGAGGTGTTAATGTTTGATGCAAACTCTGATACCTACTCAAACTTTTTCATGGAATACTCAGGTTTAAGTATCAACAATGACTCAACAGATAACGGAAAATTTCTAAGAGCTAGATTTGCTCCAAGCTTTGAAAGCGGTGTTCCAAATGATTTATTTACAACATTTGCTTCTGGTCAAGATTTAAGCAATAATCGGGTTACAGTAATTACTCTGAATAAAAGATACCGCTTTTCGCACATACTCATTACTCTTATCAGAATCCTGTTTTTCGACTACCTCTGCGCTGTCGGCAATAATGGAGAGAAAAACTCCCAGTTGGCCGTTTCGCCGGAGGTCATTTGCCATCCCAAAGGTGTTGTGATCCATCATGTCCTTAATCACTGCATAAAGTTCCTCTGACTGTTCACAGGCAAATACCGGGTGCCGCTCCGACAATCCCATCGCCTCCAGATATGCCGCTGCTTCGCTTCCTCCAAATCCTACCCACAGGTACGTCCACGGATCCTTTTCATCCGCCTGATAAAAAGCAAGTTCATCCGGCCAAATCAAAAAGCCATATCCCGCTTCAAGAAAATATTCCTTATCGTTAAAACGAAAGATTCCCTTTCCGCTGAGCACATAGTGAATCAGATAGTGGGGCTTGGCAGCCGGACCGAAACTGTGCAAGGGCTCCGTCTTTGAACAACCGCAACAGTTCACATATAAACTTCCCCTCTTGTCATTCTCAAAGGCCAGTTTATAAGCTTTTTCCATTCTGCCGCACCTCCTGTTTCTTCTCCGTCATCTCCAAAATCAGAGAATCATTTCTTTTTTATCTAAATCTATCTGCACTTTCTTTAAATCTTCCCGAATTTGAATCTTCTGAGGACATGCCTTTTCACATTTTCCGCACTGAATACAATTCTTCGCCTGTCCTGCATCGCCAAGTTCTTTCTCCCATGACCATTTTACGACATTATAATTCTGATATGTATGATACGTGTTCCAAAGTTTAAAATTGCCGGGAATATTTACCCCTGCGGGACAGGGCATGCAGTATCTGCAACCGGTACAACCATTTTGCACTCTGCTCCTTAAAATCTCAACAACTTCATTAATTGTATCATGTTCCTTTTCCGACAATGCCTTGAAATCCGTGAACGTATTTAAGTTGTCATCTACCTGCTCCATGGTAGACATGCCACTCAAAATAACCTTTACATTCGGCAAACTTCCCACCCAGCGTAGCGCAAAAGATGCGGTACTCGCAACAGGATCCAGTTCCCGGAATTTAGATGTCAGGTCTTCTGCAAAGGCTGCCAGTGTTCCTCCTTTAATCGGTTCCATAATTACAAGCGGTACTTGTTTTTCCTCCGCCAGTTTATAGCCCTTCATTCCTGCCTGTTCATCTGTGTCAATGTAGTTAAGCTGAATCTGGCAAAAATCCCAATCACGATAATTCAAAATTTCCTCAAATGTCTCATAGGAATCGTGGAAAGAAAAACCAAAGTAACGGATTTTTCCCTCTTTCTGCATCTGTTCACAGAAATCTACCACACCCAGTTTCAACATTTCGTCCCAACGTCCCTTATTTATAGCGTGCAACAAATAAAAGTCTATATAATCCGTCTGTAACCTTTCCAATTGATTGAAAAATATTTTTCTTGCATCCTCAACAGACTGAACCTGCCACAATGGCAATTTTGTAGCCAGATACAAGGACTTTCTATCATATTTTTTCAGTGCACGGCCCACGAAAGGCTCGCTATCACCGCCATGATAAGGATACGCCGTATCAATATAATTCACACCGGCAGCAATGGCCTTATCCAACATTTTCTCTGCTTCACTTTCGTCTATCTTTCCTTCCGCCGTGGTCGGAAATCTCATACAGCCAAATCCCAAAAGGGAAGTCTCTACCCCCAGTTTTTCTAACTTTCTCTTCTCCATGTTTCTCTTCCTCCTAATTATCTACTTTCAAATACCCGTCATAATCAAATTTTACCCCAAAAGCCTCACTGAACATATTTATTCTGTCAATAATTCCGGTCGCTTCGTCCCCCGTAACCGGCGTAGGCCGGTAATCATTTCTGTTTTGCACGGAACTGATGTGGACCGGGATAATTTTTATATTGTCATCTTCCTGCTTTTCCCCGTTTACAAATGTAAAAGTCTGCTGAAAAATCATAGAGTCCTTGTCCTTTGGATTTTTATTTCCGCCAAAACAGAAGTTCCCTAAACTGTACACGATGTATTTTCCATTATAGACATCCACACCCTGAAGTACATGGGGATGATGTCCAATGACTAAATCCGCCCCTAAATCAATACACATGCGTGCCAAGGTAGTCTGATATTCCTCAGGGTAGTTGGCAAGCTCACTTCCCCAATGGCAACAGGCCAATATCAGGTCTACTTCCGCCTCTTTCAGCTCTGCCATTCCGTCTTTGATAAACTGCTCAACCCCGGTTCCGTCATACACCTCATTGAAAGAAAGAAACCCGATTGTAATTCCCTTCGTTTCATAGTAACCCACTATGGAATCATAAGCATATGCAATCCCCGCACTCTCGAAAGCCGCAACCGTGTCATCACTCCCCTGCTGACTATAATCCATACGATGATTATTTGCAAAACTCACAGCCTCAATATCTCCGGCCGTAAGTATTTGCACATATTCCGGATTTCCTTTCATATTATACTTTTTTTCTACGCGCTCATCCGTTAGCGTCAGCACACCTTCAAAATTGACAATCGTCATGTCATCGGCTTCAAAAATCGGCTTTACATTCTCAAAAAAGTACTCCGGGCTCTCTAACTCATACATCTCGTCGAAAGACCACTCATAAGTCATGCCATACAAATTGCCCAGTGTAACATCCCCCGCAGCAGAAACCGTTATCGTTACAATCTCATCTTCCTTTTCTTCCACCGTTTCAGGCGGCACCGTTTCTTCCGGCGTTTCACTTTCTGCTACCGGTTCCGTCTCCGTACTCTCTTCCTCCGGCATCACACTTTCTTCTGTCACGAGGACAATCTCCGGCTCTGTTTCGCTCTCCGGTGGGAAACTTTCTTTACCACAGGCGCTTGTTCCCAATAATATTAATAAAAGGACTGCTCCTCCAATCTTTTTCCGCATTCACTCCGGCTCCTTTTGCTATTCAATATATTTTATCATCTTTCCTGTCAAAAAACCATAGTCTCTGTCTTTATAAGCAGTATTTTTGCGCAGTTTTTACCTTTTAGTTGTAAAAATATCCAACATTTTTTCCTTTTTTTGTGCAAATCATGGACAATAAAGAAAAAAAGGTTTTCGACTATCATTTTTTGTCGATTTGTAGTACCATATTACTAGGTGGTATTATACGTTTTACATAGGAGGTTTTAATATGGAAATGAAATCCCCAGAACTCGAATTAGAGTTAAACGAAAAGCCGGTTAAGGCAAAAAAAGAAAAGAAAGTGAAAGAAAAAAAGATAAAGGAAAAACCAATCAAAGACAAGCCGGTGAAAGAAAAAAAGGTAAAGGAAAAACCCGTTAAGGAGAAACCCACAAAGGAGAAAGCAGCTAAAAAGAAAAAAGAGCCTTCCACTCCTAAGAGTGGCTCTTCCAAAGCACTCTTTTACCAAAATATCCGATTTAAGTTAACCCTTTGCTTTTTGATTCCGGTTGCTTTCCTCATTATTTTAGGTATTATTTCAACCACTAAGGCAGAGGACGCAATTATTTCCAGTTATGAGAACACTTCCCTGCAAACCATGGACTCCATGAATCAATACATTACTCTTGCAGTAAACAGTGTACAGAACTCTTACAAAGGATACACTTCCGAGGAAGAAATCAGTTACTATTTCAGAGGCATATACAATAACGATAATATTTTGAAGGAAACTACAAGAAACGATTACTATGTCAAATTTACCAGTGACGTAATGACCGGTGAATTATTATCCAACATTTTCTTCGTTTCCGACGAACACGAGTCAATTGTAACCACTTTATCAAAAGATGCCCAGTTGTATTCCAAATTCAAAGCAACCACACAGGGTGAAATGGCTTCCTCGAACAAATACGGATTTTTCCTGTTCGGTAACCAGTGTGAAGCCGACGAGGCTCTTATGACAGACAGCAGCAAGTATTCCCTGCGTCTTGTGAGATATATGACCGGTGCATCCGCAATTATGATTATCGACCTTGACTATGATGTGGTTCAGGATACCCTTTCAACCATGGACTGCGGTGAAGGTAGTTATGTCGGTTTGATTACTTGTGACGGAACAGAATTTTATTCCAACGGAGCAACGGATGTTAATCTTACCGCAACCGATTTTTATCAGAATGCCGTTGCGTCTGACAATAACGAAGGTATGGAACACGTTGATTTTATGGACGAGGACTTCCTGTTCTTGTATTCTAAAATTGACAACCGCAATGCCATGTTAGTATCCCTCATTCCTAACTCAACCATTGTAGCCCAGGCTTCGGAGATCAGACTCCTTACTATCGCGATCACCATCGTAGCAAGCTTAATTGCAGCTTTTCTGGGCACTGTAATTGCTAACTCATATAGTAAAACAATTAAAAAACTGGTTAAGAATTTAAATAATATTTCTTCCGGTGATTTGACCGTTTCTGTTCAGACCAACCGAAAAGATGAATTCTCCATCCTCGGTGACGGTATTAACAGCATGACCAATAATATGAAAGAACTTATCTCCGGTATTATGGAGGTTGCAGATGAACTAAATATTGCATCTGCACAAGTTACACAAACCTCGGAGACGTTCTTGCAGACATCCGACACCATTCAGTCCTCAGTTTCTGAAATTGAAACCGGTGCACAAAAACTTGATACGGATTCCGATGATTGCTTAAATCAGATGGATCGTCTGTCTCAACAGATTACAGACATCTCACAGAGCACCTCTCAAATTCAGGATTTGGCAATGGCTGCCGGCCATGCAATCGTAACCGGTACCGATTCTGTACAGAAATTAAATGAAAGCGCTGTTTCTACTTACGAAATTACACAAAATGTTATCGCTTCTATTGAAGCGCTGGCCGAGAAATCCAAGTCCATCGGTGAAATCATTGTGGCAATCAACAACATCGCTGAAGAGACCAGCCTCCTGTCCTTAAACGCTTCCATCGAGGCGGCAAGAGCAGGTGAAGCCGGAAGAGGATTTACCGTTGTCGCTGAACAAATCAAAAAATTGTCCAATCAGTCTATTGACGCTTCTGATGAAGTTGCCAAAATTATCGGCGAGATTATCAATAACACCGATCAGGCTGTGGCAGTTGCAAAACAGTCCGAAGAAATTGTTGCAAACCAGAAAGGTGCTGTTGAGATTACAGCAAGTTCTTTCCGTGACATCCGGAATCAGGTCGACAGCCTTGTAGCTGCTCTGGAAGAAATCACAGCTAATATGGAGGATATGGAAGGTAACCGTAAGACAACTCTCGAAGCAATGGAAAGCATCGCCGCCATCGCAACCGAAACTGCTGCATGCGCTTCCGCTGTTAACCAAACAACAGACGAACAGGTTTCCGCAACAGGTACCCTGGAAGAACAGGCAAGCAACCTTCAGAAACGTTCAGAGCAACTTGCTGAGCGCTTGAAACAGTTTAAAATTTAATCATTCACAAAAATCAAAGGGAGACAGCCTCGGCTATCTCCCTTTCTTTATAACGCAACATTCCAATATTTCCTCTTCTCTTCCTCCGACATATTGAGAACAAACTCCTTCTTTATCCTTAAAAACTGCTCTAAATCTTTTGCAATCTGCATCAAAATTGCCCTGTTTTCAAACTCCTCCCTGCTCTTTGGAAGTTCGCTGATTTTAAACGTGTCCCTCATCTCTCCCAAACTTTCTAAAAGCCGCTCCGCATTGTTCGTCTCCTGAAAACTATCACTGACCTTTTTAAAAA
>CAYRLN010000101.1:0-6061 GCA_964425065.1 uncultured Lachnospiraceae bacterium
GACCTTCAGGATGTGGTAAATCTACAACACTTCGTATGATCGCTGGTTTGGAAGAAATTTCATCTGGTGAATTAAGAATCGATGGAAAAATCATGAATGACGTAGAACCAAAGGATAGAGATATCGCGATGGTATTCCAGAACTACGCATTATATCCACATATGACAGTATTTGATAACATGGCTTTTGGTCTTAAACTTAGAAAAGTACCAAAGGATGAAATCAAAGCTAAAGTAGAAGAAGCTGCAAGAATTCTTGACCTTGAGAAATTATTAGACCGTAAACCAAAGGCTTTATCAGGTGGTCAGAGACAGCGTGTAGCTATGGGTCGTGCTATCGTTCGTAATCCTAAGGTATTCCTGATGGATGAACCTTTGTCCAACTTGGATGCTAAACTTCGTGTACAGATGCGTATCGAGATTGCAAAACTTCACCAGAGACTTGGTACAACCATCATCTACGTTACACATGACCAGACAGAAGCTATGACACTGGGTACCAGAATCGTTGTTATGAAAGACGGCGTTATCCAGCAGGTAGATACACCTCAGAATCTGTATGAGAAACCCCAGAACCTGTTCGTAGCAGGATTCATGGGATCACCTCAGATGAACTTCCTGGATGCTACTGTAGAAGTAAGCGGTGATGTTGCAAGCCTGAAGATTGCAGGTCATGCAATTCCTCTTCCTCCTGCTAAGTCCAAAAAACTTATTGACGGTGGTTATGACGGAAAAGTTGTTACATTTGGTATCCGTCCTGAAGACGTATACGATTCTCAGATGTTCATCGAATCCTCTCCTCAGAGCGTATTCGAGTCTACTGTTAAAGTATACGAGTTGCTTGGTGCAGAAGTATATCTGTACTTTGATTTGGAAGAGTTCCCTGTTACAGCAAGAGTTGATTCCCGTACAACAGCAAGACCTGGTGATACAATCAAATTTGCTATCGATGTTGAAAAGATTCATGTATTCGACAAAGAGACAGAACAGGTTATTACAAACTAATAATAAAGTCATACAGGGAGGGATGTGTAAACATCCCTCTTTTTGTGATAGTGGCGAGGCGAGAGGCATCCTGTTTGTATGATTTTTTTATAAAAATTTTTCAATAAACTTGCGGGTGAAATTAAAATAAGATAAGATGAACTAGTAAGAATACAGAATGTTCGGATACATATTTTTTGTGAGATGAAAAGGAGAATACAATGATTTCCAGTCAGATCATTCAGACAAGTATTGATGAGTTAAAAGCAATCACAAAAGTAGATTTGTGTATATATGATTTAAATGGGCAATGCGTGGTAGGGACTGCGGATACGTCTGACTTACCGGCTGAATTGCTGTGTGGGTTTGCAAGTTCCCCGGCGGACAGTCAGGTGATGGGTGCATACCATTTGCTGAAAGTTTATGATGACGGTGAACTTACTTATGTACTGGTGGCAAAGGGATACAGTGAGGATGTATATATGGTTGGCAGGATTGCCGTATGCCAGTTGCAGCATCTGATTGCCGCATATAAGGAACGCTTTGACCGCAACAATTTCTTCCAGAACCTCTTGCTTGACAATCTGCTTTTGGTTGACATTTATAACAGAGCAAAAAAATTACATATAGAGGCAAATGCGAAGAGAGCGGTATTTCTCGTGGAGACTAAGTCTGAAAAAGATAGTATTGTGACGGAGTTGCTAAAAGGAATGTTCTCCAACCAAAGCGGGGATTATATTACGGCAGTGGATGAGAGTACGGTGATATTGATTAAGTCATTGGAAGAGGATGACAGCCATGAAAACATGATGCAGATAGCGCATACAATCGTTGACATGATGAATACGGAAGCAATGCTTAATGTAAAAGTAGCATTCGGTACAGTGGTTTCTGAGTTGAAAGATGTATCCAAATCTTATAAAGAAGCGAAGATGGCTTTGGATGTGGGTAAAATCTTCTATGCGGAAAAGAATGTGGTGGCATATACGACACTGGGTATTGGCCGATTGATTTATCAGTTGCCGGTTAATCTCTGTAAAATCTTTATTCAGGAGATTTTCGGGGATGATATACCGGAAGAACTGGATGATGAAATGTTGACTACTATAAATAAATTCTTCGAGAATAACCTTAACGTATCGGAAACCTCCAGACAGCTTTTCGTACATAGAAACACATTGGTTTACCGTATTGAAAAACTGAAGATGAGTACGGGATTGGATGTAAGGGCTTTTGACGATGCACTTACCTTCAAAATTGCGCTTATGGTGGTAAATTACATGAAATACTTGGAATCTTTGGAGTATTAAGCCAAGAGAAAATTAATCGGAATATTTTAGGACAGCCCCTGAATACACTTATAATAGGAGAAAAGTGTATTTGGGGGTATTTTTATGGAAAAATATGAGAAGCGAATCAAGTATTTGGATTATTTGGAATACGGAACTAAAATACGGAACGGAGGATTCCTAAGGACAGAGAAAATGGGGGATTCCTGCAGGATACAAATCAGCATCAAAGGCCTTTATCCCACAGATACTTTGTCGGTGGATATTGAATTATACTGTGGGAAGGAAAAACATAAGGTGGATGCCATGTTGCTCCACTACGGAACGGGAAATTACAGCGCCGTATGGAACGTGGATAATTTAGCGGGAAGCGGAATCACTTATGACCAGTGGGAGGGAATCGAAATCGGAGTTTCCGAGCATAGGAAACTGATAAACCTATGGCAGACATCCCTTTCCCAAACGGAGCCGGCGAAAGAAGAAGTGCCGGAAACAGAAGTCAAAGAAGTACAGATGCCGGAAATGAGAGCAGAGAGCATAAGTGAGGACAATCAAGAAGAACAAGAAGATCAAGAAGAACAAGAAAAACTTCCCTTTGTGGGTTTGTATGAGGATAAATGGACACAATTGGAACAATATTATAAGAAAATCCGTCCCTTTGGTGATAAGAGAGATTATCTGTCAATTACACCAAGAGATTTCATTGTGATGGAAGGAAAATATCAGAAATTGGTAAGCAACAGTTTTCTGCTTCATGGCTATTATAACTATGGTCATGTGGTTTTGGCAAGGCAGGAGGAGGGGGATGGGTATCAATATTATTTGGGAGTACCCGGAATATATCATGAGCGGGAAAAACAGGTGGCAAAGATGTTCGGATTCAATGGCTTTGAAGGGGCAAGCACGCCAAGTGCCGAAGGAGGATTCGGATATTACATGACAACCGTGGAAATATAACGATTACAAAAGATATTAAATTCCTTCACAGTCAAAAGATGGAATGAAACTTTCACTACAAGTTTCCCCTTCTTGGATAAATCCGTTTTCCACGCCGAGAGAGATGGCGTAATCCACTACTTCATCGTATTCTGCAGTGGAAATAGCACGCTGTAATTCCGGAAAGCGTGCATCGGTTGTAATCGGAGTATACTGATTCATAATACTGATGTAAATACTGTGTTTATAAGTTTCAAACAGATACTGAACCACTCGCTTGGAGTCGTCAGTTTGTCCCGGCAGCACCAAATGACGGACTACCATGCCACGTTTGAGCATACCGGTCTTAAGGTCAAATACGGGCGCTCCAACCTGACGATACATTTCGCTCAGGGCGGCTTTTGCGGTTTCAAAATAGTCCGGAGCGTTGGAATAACGTGCGCTTAAATCAGAAGAATAATACTTTAAATCCGGTAGATAGATGTCAATCATTCCCTCTAGCATTTTTATTGTTTCTATTTTTTCATAGCCGGAGGTATTGTAAACAATGGGCAATTTCAGCCCATTGTTTTTTGCTGTATGTAAAGCAGATATGATTTGGGGAACAAAGTGGGTCGGTGTGACCAGATTAATATTATTAGCCCCTTTGTGCTGCAATTCCAGGAAAATTTCAGCCAGTCTGTCTGTGGAAATTTCTTTGCCCGCTTCACCCAGTGCAATGTTGTGATTCTGGCAGTAGACACAGCGAAGGGAACAACCGCTGAAAAAGACCGTTCCGGACCCTTCTTCGCCGGATATGCAGGGTTCTTCCCACATGTGAAGAGCGGCCCTTGCAGCGAAAAGGGAGGCGGTCTGACCGCAGTAACCGGTCTGTCCCAGAAGACGATTTACCCCGCAATTTCTGGGGCAGAGGGTGCAATGTTCCAATATGCTGTTTGACCCGCTGTGATTTGTCCGTTCCATAAAAACTCCTAAATAGAAATCAAAATAAAAACCGTGCTGTACCCTTGGGAGGACACTCCTATGCGTTACCTCAGCAGTTAACTGAACCCAGGCGCCCTTGCGGCACATGGAAGATTCTACTTAGTGCTGCTTTGTTCCCAACCTGACACGGTTCGTAGATATCCATTGCGCAAGACCCGGGCTTTAGCGCCACTTGCTGAGGCCGGCCATAAGAGCATCCACCCAAAGGCACATGCACGGCTTTTTTAGTGTAATTGTTTTATATGTTTTTGTCAAGAAAAATCCGGGACCGCCAAAAGGGAATCCCGGATTTTGCATTAATCGTTCTCGATTTCAGGATAAGACTCCGCGATGTTGAGCAAGTGGTCACCGATACGCTCATAATCGGTTAACAGCTCAGAGTAGAGAATGGAAGTTTCCACGTGACAGCATCCTCTGCGGAGACGGTCCATCTGGTTTTGCCGGTACAACTTTGTGGTGTCATCAATTTGCTGTTCGAAAATGGTGATTTCACCTAAAATCTGATGACTGTCTTTGTTTTCAAAATTGTTCAAGTCTTCCAAGGCCGTCATACAAATCTGCTTCATCTCGGTAACTTCATCGATGGCTAATTCAGAGAGTTTTAAGTTTCTTTGCTTAAGGTGATCCGCAAATTCCGCCAGGTTCATGGCGTGATCGCCTACACGTTCCAGATTGCCGATTACTTTGTAAATCTGGTTTGTTGCGGTAGTATCTGCCAAAGATTGTTCCAGAGTCAAAACTTTGGAGATGCGACGTGATAATTTGGCGTTATAAAGATCGATTTCTTCCTCTCTGGCTTCAATCTCTGCTAAGTGAGAAACGTCTGCATAAATAATGGCGTCGAAACTCATTTCTACGTTTTTGGTCGCCAAGGTAAGCATTTCCTGCATTTCTTCTTTCAATGCTTTCAAAGCCATTGTAGATACACCTAAGGGATGGTGTGTGCGAAGCAGGTCGTTGAACCAACGTTCCTCGTCGGGAGCTGCACTTTTTTTGTCGGGCAGGATTTTTTCGGCCAAGGTAGCCAAATATCCACCGAAAGGAAGAAGCAGTAATGTTGTTACAATATTAAATATAGTGTGTGTGTTTGCGATTTGTGCTACCGGATCAGGGGTGAGACCTTCCATCCAGGAAACAAAGGGTGTTGTTAAGGTTAATATTACAAAAATAGCGGTACCGATAATGTTAAACAGCAAATGAATTAATGTGGTGCGCTTTGCATTCCGGTTTGTTCCGATGGAAGCAAAGACAGCGGTAATACATGTACCGATATTTTGACCGAACAGCACGAACACAGCGCCATTCAAACCAATCAAACCACTGGCAGCGAGGGTCTGCAGGATACCGATGGAGGCAGAGGAGGATTGGATAATAGCAGTAAAAATCATACCTACTAAAATGCCGATAACAGGATTGCTAAATTGTGTCATGAGACCTACAAATTCTTCGGAACTTCTAAGGGGAGTCATGGAGTCGCTCATCAGGTTCATACCTACGAATAAAATTCCAAGACCGCCGATGATGCCGCCCACATACTGGACTTTTTTATTTTTAACAAATACAATTAATGCCACACCGATAAAGGCAATCAGAGGTGCAATCAGTCCTACATCCAGTGCGATAAGCTGACCGGTAATGGTAGTACCGATGTTGGCTCCCATAATAATCCATACAGCCTGTCGCAACGTCATGAGGCCGGAGTTTACAAAACCTACAACCATTACAGTGACAGCGGATGAGGATTGAACAAAGGCAGTGACAACAGCACCTACCAAAACACCCAGAATGCGGTTGGATGTTAATTTTTCTAAGATACTTTTCATACGGTTACCGGCCATGACTTCCAGATTGGTACTCATCATGTTCATA
>CAYRLN010000102.1:0-5980 GCA_964425065.1 uncultured Lachnospiraceae bacterium
CTAAAACCGCCTGAGCGGCACTTATATTAGTGTGCGCCCAGGCGGTCGGCATTTGTAAGTAAGGTCACGCTCCCTGTGGGTACTCCCACATAGACAGCTAAGAGGCTGAATCTATTTTCCGCCAGTCGCATGACTCGCATTTATACTAACATGACCTGCGGCCGGATTTCAAGCCCGATTTTACTTTTATAAATATTTTCTTTCAAATTCCGGTCTGGTAAGAGGTCTGTTAAAGTAAAATCCCTGTACCATACGGACTTTCATCCCCTCAAGCACCCTGAATTGTGCTTCCGTTTCAATACCTTCCACACAAATACTTGCGCCTAGGGTAGACGCCAATTCTCCTACCATCTTGATAAAGGACTGGGAATAAGCATCCTCTGCCAAATCTTTTACGAAGCTCTGGTCAACCTTGATGACATCGAAGGGTATTTCACGGATGTGATTCAAGGAAGAATAACCGGTACCGAAATCATCCAACGCAATGCGGACACCCAGCTTTTTGATATTTCCCAGCACTTCCTTCATTCTTTCCATATCGTTGATTGCCAGGGACTCTGTTACTTCCAAGGTCAGATTTCTGGGTGTAATACCCGTCTCTTCAATGGTTCTCTTCACGATATCTACAATATTTGGCTGTAACAACTGGACAACAGATAGATTGACATTTACCTTATAGGTTGGTCTGCCGTGGTCGTTCCAATATTTACAGGTCCGGCATGCTTCCTTCAGTACAAAATTACCGATAGGGTTAATCAGACCCAGATATTCCGCCAAAGGAATAAACTCCGCAGGAGATACAAAACCAAGTTCTGTGCTGTTCCACCTAATCAATGCTTCCGCACCTACGCAGGGACTGCCGTCTACGGAAATATCGGAAATCGGCTGATAGTAAACTTCAAACTCCTGAAGGCCTGCCACCGCTGCATCACGCATGTTCTTTTCCATGTCAAGACGTTTGCCGGAGCCGGATTCCAGATGGTCATTGTAGGTAGCCACACGGTTTTTACCGGTTTTCTTTGCCTCATACATGGCAATATCCGCTTTTTTAATCAGCTCCTGCACATTGTCACCGTCATCCGGGAAAGTGACAATACCCATACTCATCGTACAGTAATAATCCGCATCCTTAAGGAACCAGGGTTTAGCAAAAATCTGCTTGATATCCTCGATTATCCCCTCAAAGCGTGAATAACTGTCGGGCGGAATTACAATGACAAACTCATCCCCACCCATTCTGTAACAGGTATTTCTGATACCATCTATTCTTCGCAAATTGCTGGAGATGGACTTGAGAAGCACGTCGCCGTACTGATGTCCCAGACCGTCGTTAATATGCTTAAAGTCATCCAAATCCAAGTACAGGATTCCACCGCGCTCACCGTTTTTCTTCGCCTCGTCAATATGCCAAGCCATATCACGCTCACAGCACATACGATTGTAAAGCCCTGTCAGGAAATCGGTATAAGCCTGTTGCTCAATCTTTCTCTGATAAATTTTTCTGTCGCTGATATCGTAGAGGGAATACATCTCCGCTTTTCTTCCATCCACCCAGGTAATGTGGGTGTACAGAAGATCATACCACCGTTTGATGTCCCTCTGGAAAAGTTCAAAGGCGCCTTTTTTCTGCTCTGTTGCAACCGCCTGCCCCAGCATGTCATTAAAGCTGCCATCTTTCATTTCTTTTCCAAATGTATTCTTGAGCATTTTGTTTGCAAAAAGCAGTTTCCCACTTTCCAAATCTCTCACATAAATGCAACAACCGATATTGTCCAAAACCGCTTCCATGGATGCATAAGAATTTACCAAGGTATTTTTCTGGATTTTTCTCGCAAATACACTCTGCAGCACCTTGATGGCATCGGAAATGAATTTGATTTCCTCCAACTGCCATACGCGGCTCTTATTTGTCTGTGCAAAACATATGTACAACTTCTTTTCCCCTGTTTTAAGCATGGGGAAAATCATAACTGCTTTTATTCCCAGTTCTCTCAGTTCTGAAGCAAATTCACTCTTCATCATGGAGTCTGAACCGATAACCAAAGGCTTTTCTTCCGGAAAGAAAGAAAACACCGGAAGATTTTTGCTTCTGTCCAAAAACGAAACTATGCCTTCATTTACCCATTCACCAAGTACATCCATGGTCCCACTGTTTTGGTCCACCTGATATATCTGTCCACAACTGATTTTCAAATACTCACCGATGATGGCAAGCACTTTTCCCATCACATTCTCCACAGATTCATCACTGTCAAGAAGACGTATCACCTGGGTCAATGCCTCAATCCGGGCCGTGGACTCATTTATCTTGTTTTCCGAGTATTGGTTGCGGATATCTTCCGCCTCCGCACTTGCACTGGAAAAAATATGATGGATAATCACAGAACCGGCGTCCCGAAGTAAATCCAGCGCCTGATAAAAGCCGTTCCCGTCGGCAACGCCACACGCTACCCACCTGAGAACCGTCTTGCTTTCCATTCTCACTGCCATCACCGCCAGTTTCACCCTGGGATTGATGGTATCTTCCACCACAAAATCTTCCAGGGAACCATCCGACACTCTAAGCAGTGCCTGCTCTATAATTTCCGGCGAAACCGCCTGCAAAATCAATTCCAACTCTTTTGTTGCTTTTGAGGGTTTGGTTAATTCCTCTCCATCGGATCCAAGAGCGTAAATATACATCCCTGTGACAGCGCAAAACTCATCTTGCAAGCGCTGCAATTCGGCCTTATCTATCAAATCATTCATAGAAAAAGCCTTTTCTTCTTCAGATTTTTTTAACTTCCAAATCTGCACGTATAACCTCCAAACAACCTATTGATAATCAATATCAATACATATTGTTTCTTTACTCACCCTCAAAAACCCTTGCTATTTTAACATATATTGTCAATTCGTTGCAACCGTTTTACCAACATTATTTGTCGACAATTATCAATAAAGATAAACAGACATAGAAAAAGGGCGGAACCCCTTCCGCCCCTCAATTATTAAACTAATAACGCAGCTAAAATGATAGCCAAAAGACAGAACAAAATACTTATGGAAGCCAACACAATTGTTGCAATGGCAAGACCCTTCTTTTTTGTTTTCAGACCCTGAATTGCAAAATAGAATTCCAGGATAATCAAAACAGCACCAAAGGTATATCCAAAACAGGAAAGAAGGAGTCCTACGATAGACATAACAAAACCGACAATAACCAGGTTTTCTTTTTTCTTTTCGTTTTCGGCCACAAACCCCTGTGCCACCTGCTGTACCGGCTGTCCCATAGGCTGGGGAGCCACCTGCTGTACCGGCTGTCCCTCTGTCTGAGCCGGTTCTTCCATCCCGGGAGTAACCCTGCCTGCTTCCTGCGCCGGAACAGTATTCTGCGCATTGTATGTATTGAGTTGCTCCAACGCTTTAAATAAAGAAGCTAAATCATCCTTGTACATCTGCTTTGGAAGCGCACCTACAAATCCTTCCAACGCCTTCGGTTTCTCGAACGTTCCAAGATATGCTACAACTGTGACCTGTGCTCCGTGAATATAATATTCCAAAGATCTCTTACCCTTCACCATAGGATCGTTGAAATAATAATAATTTGCTCCCTCTTTCGGCTGGAAGCCAAAGCCGTTTGCTGCGAGCCAACTTTGGAATACCTGATTAATGGTATCTTCCGGTGCATTTACATTAAACTGGTAGACAGTTTTATTTGTTTCACTCATTTTCGTCTCCTCACTTTTGTGCTGCCAAATTTTTACACACAATGACAGAATAATACAAAAGCAAGATGAAAGTAAATGGTTAAAAAGTAACAAAAACCCGTCCGTTTATCCAAAATAGAGACTCACGGACGGGTACTTACTATATTTATTCTTCCCTATTTTCCAATGCCCTGTAATCTACTTTGCCCATCAGGGTCATGGGCAGTTCATCAATGAATTCAAAGTAGTAAGGCACAGCTCTTTCTGCCAATTTGGACTTGCAAAGCTCGATTACTTCCTGTTTCAGTAACTCCCTTTCCTTTTCGCAACCGGGCGCGGCTACCATGAAAGCCTTGGGCACTTTTCCGTTTGCCTCATCTTTCACCCCAATCACTGCGCAGTTATCAATCTCCGCATGGGAAACGATAACATCCTCGATTGCGGGAGGATATATTTTGAATCCGTCAAAACGGATAATCATCCTCTCCACACGGCCATCAATGGTTATCATGCCATCCTCTGTCATATGAGCGATGTCTCCTGAATGCAACCATACTCTTCCGTCCGAATGTGTCTTCAAAACTTTGTCATTTAAGGGTTCGTTTTTGAAATAACCAAACATAACATTGGGACCTGTTACACAGATTTCTCCCTGAGTGTTATAGGGAAGTTCCTGATCCGTGCCGGGTTCAAAAATGCCAATGGTAGTCTGGACCAATGGAATTCCCACGCTTCCGATTTCTTTTTGGTCCGGCATTTCCATACAGGCTGCAGACGCCAACTCCGACATACCCCAGCCTTTCAAAAGCGCACCTTTGGAATTTTTGTTTTTCAAATCTTCTTCTATTCTATTTTCAACATTACTGTTTACCGCATCACCGCCGCAACCCAGACTGTAGAAGAAGGATAAATCTTTTATTCTTTTATCGTTGGTTAAAACATCATAATTCCGGGGCACGGTAAGACAATGGTTCGGTTTGTATTTCAGGACAAGCTTCACGATATTATCCGCTGTAACCGCAGGCTGAAGAATGGTACACATGCCATAAGTCAGCGGCATATGTATGGAGGCAACCATTCCAAATGCGGCAAAAGCAGGAATGGCAACAAGGAATTTATCTCCCGGCTTTGCGTGTAATGGAGCCACTTTAAACTGAAGGGCCACTGCATTCATATTTTCATTCGTCAGGATGATGCCTTTGGGAGTTCCCGAGGTGCCACTGGAATGCACCATAATGGCAGGTTTGTTCTTTTCATAAACCACATCTTTCAGTTCTTCTGTTTCCCCTTTTATAAAGTCCTTCCATGTCAGGTACAAGTTTTCCGCCGGTGTTTCTTTTTTATTCTTTTTACTTGTGGCAGAATAGATAACTTTTGATACATAAGGAAGTGACTGGGTTACTGACAACAGTATGACTTGTGTCACCTTTGTTTCTGCAATGAAATCTTTCACCTTCGGATAGCAGGCATCATAAAGAAGCAAAAGTTTGGACTCGCTTTCCGTCAAATAGAATTTTAACTGATTTTTGTTTGATCTGGGATCCAACATATCCGGAATCGCGCCCAGACGGTTCAGTGCATATATTGCCACAATCGTTTCTACCGTGGAAGGCATGCAAATCGTAACGATATCGCCCTCACCCACTCCAAACGCTGCAAAACACTTTGCGCACTGCTCAATTCTATTGAAAAAATCCTTAAAAGTAATTTTGTTTCCAAAGTAGTTCAGTGCCACATAATCCAGACGCTCTTTATTGCAGTCATAGACATATTCGTAGGCAGTCATTTCCGGCAGAACACTCTGTAATGCCTCTTCACTATAATATTTCATCCAAGGTTTATCAATTGACGGAAATCCCGTCAGTTTCTTTTCCTCAGTCATTTGTATACCCTCCCGAATTATTTTCTATTCTTTCGTCTTTATTTGTACGCCCGCACAACAGTCAACGTCTTTAGTATATCGTTTTTTATAGGCTGTTGCAATGGTCTTATAGTCGCATTTTTCAGCGTTTTTGCCCCATGTTTCCTATCGTATTTGGACAATTTTTTGTAAATATTCTCTTGACAAAACAAGTGTGTAACAACTCGTTTTGATTAATTTTGCAACATCAAAAAAACCGCCCATACCATCAATCGGCATGAGCGGTTTCTTATTTTACCAATTATTCATTTACACTATAGTTAGGTGCTTCCTTTGTGATGTGGATGTCATGAGGATGGCTTTCCTTCAGGGAAGCTGCGGAAATCTTAACGAATTTTCCGCTCTCTTTCAGTTCTTCGATTGTCTGGGT
>CAYRLN010000103.1:0-5977 GCA_964425065.1 uncultured Lachnospiraceae bacterium
TTCCACTCTTCCAGACCATACAGCCAATCAGCTTCTGCTGCAACCATGTTCTTGTACAAAAGTTCTTTGTCAAAACCAAGGTTTACTTCTGTATCCTCTTCCATCTCTTCAATGGGATTCTTTTCTACCAGGCTGTCATTGATACCATCAAGGAAACCTGTCATAGTCATAATATTTACGCCATACTTCTCAGCCAGTTCTTTTACGGTACCCTTCACAACTTTATCGGGAGTTTTCAGAAGCTGCGCATATATTTCTTTTTCTTCCTCAAAATATTTCGTCCAAAGCTGCTGCAACTGATTTTTGTCAGCGTTCTCAGAATATGCTACCGATCTCCACTTTTCCAATAATGCCATAATTATATTACCTCTCTGTTGTTTTCCATAATATTCCGCGTATTTTTTAGAATTACGCCTTATTTTGATAGTATATAACAAAAACTCCTTAAAAACAATAGTGGAAATATCTGTATACTTTTGAAAAAGACGTTCATACTATAAATAGACATCACGGAACCCCCTCCTTGATGCCACCAAAGATAAATGAATACTTATCCTCCCCTTTAAAAGCACCCCGGAGCGCTTAGCACTTCGGGGTGTTTTGTTATGACGCATATTTTTCAAAAAATTCCTGTGCGGGACAAGGTTTTCCGAAATAGTAGCCCTGAATGTAATCCGGTTTCAACTTACTGATGGCATTCAGTTCTTCCTCTGTTTCGATACCCTCCACACACATCTCCAGTTTAATACCGTGAATCATGTCAATAATGTGTTTCAGCAAGCTATGCTCATTATTGTTCTTCAATGCTTTCATGGTAAAGCTTCTGTCAATCTTGATTGTGCTGGGTTCGATATCACTCAAGTAATGGAAGTTGGAATATCCTGTTCCAAAATCATCCAGATACAAAGGAATACCGTTGTCCTTCAGTCCCTTGCAGAAAACGGTGAAATTTTCATCCGACTCGATGAATCCGCTTTCCGTCAACTCTATAATCAGGGAAGACGGTTCCAGTTCATAAGTATGTAAGTACTCCAAGATATCCTTCAAGACATTGCTCTTTAGCACCTGTACATAGGAAATGTTCACGCTTACCTTGAAATCCGGAATACGCTTTTGCATTTCCTTGCACATTCTCATGGCACGGCGGAGTATCCATCTTCCTACCGGAATAATCAGACCGCTTTCCTCCATAAGAGGAATAAACTCAACCGGTGACACAAACCCGAACTCGGGATGTTTGAAACGGAGCAATGCCTCCGCACTGGCAAGCTGTCTCTCCTCTGTAGAGACGATTGGCTGGAAGTACGCATCGAATCCCTCGTAATTGTGGTTCACGGCATATCGCAAATCCAAAAGTAATTTTCTTTTCTTTAAAAATTCTTCATACTCGTCAATCCTATAAATTTCACAACGGTTTTTACCATCATGCTTTGCCTGCTCTAACGCAAACTCAGAAAACTTCATCATTTCGGAATAGGACCATTCCTCCAAAACATCAAAGTCCAAAATGCCTCCGGACATGGTATAAAACACTTCATATTGGTTTTGGCGGATGTACTGGATAATTTCCTGTTGCACACAGTGATATAATTTACGTGCCTCTTCCACTGTGCCCCCAAGCATATCCACAACTGCAAATTCATCTGCCACGATGCGGAACAATTTCTGCCCGGGAAGAATTACCCTGTTGATACATTCTGCGGTACGGCGAAGCACTTCATCCCCATACTCAATGCCCTTTTTCTCATTGATTCCTTTAAAATCATCAATTCCCAGACGAAGAATATAACCATGTACCTCTTCTCCGTCAAAACTCTGAATATATTGTTTTAAACTGGCTTCACCTAAAAGTCCGCTGACATTGTCCGCCTGCTGCTTCTTTCCGATTTCGTTGATGCAACCCATCATCAAATAAGGTTTGTTGTTATCGTCCTTGATTACGCAACCTCTGCAGTTAATCCAAATGGGTTCTCCATCAATGCCCATCCACCGATATTCCAAATCATGAAAATCCTGTTCTCCGTTCACCATTCTGGTAAGATCAGCAATCAGCATATCGATATCATCCGGATGTGTAAATATCCTGTGACTTTCCACAACATCCCTATATTCTTTTCCCGGAAGTTTAAAACGCTTCAGCGCGCTTTCGGAAATCGTATACCGGTCTGTTGCGATTTCATACACATAAAGAAAATCATGCATACAGGGACTAAGCGCATCAATTACTTTTACCATCTGCTCATAGTTTGGCTTTTGTATATTTAAATCCATATTCCGACCTCCTCCGAAGCCTCCTTGCTTCGTAGTCTCATATAGGCTAATTGTAACATTATTTGTCAGAAAAATCAATTGATTGACAAGTTTTTTTATTTTTTCTATACTTAAATTATACAAATTTTGTGCAAATTCTGCGCAATTGCTTTAGAAAGGTAGCGAAATACATGATTAGCACGATAATTTTTGACATAGGTAATGTATTAACCGGTTTTGAGTGGAAAGGTTTTTTCGAGAGTTTCGGATACGAACAGGAAATTTTAGACAAACTCGCCGCTGCCACCACTTTGAACGAGGACTGGAATGAATACGACAGAGGCATTTTGACAGATGAAGAGGTTTTGGAAGAATTTGTAAAAAACGATCCCTCCATTGAGGCCGAGATCCGTAACTGTATTGCCGATATCGGCAACATTTTGCTGCGTTACGATTACGCCATTCCCTGGATTTCGGAATTAAAGAGTAAGGGCTACCGTGTACTGGTTCTTTCCAATTTTTCCCACAAGGCTTATGTGGATTGCTCACATGCCCTTGATTTTTTACCTTATACAGACGGCGGTATTCTTTCCTTCCGGGAGAAATGCATCAAACCGGAGCCGGAAATCTACCGCCGCTTAATTGAAACTTACAATTTGGTTCCCGAAGAGTGTGTATTTCTGGACGACCTGCAGCGCAATCTGAACGCTGCCGCCGCCTTCGGCATCCACACGATTCTTTTTCAAAACCAGGCACAGGCCAAAGAAGAATTAAAAAAACTTGGTGTTAACTGATTGGTTCTTCTTTCTTTCCCGTTGTCAACAGTATCCATAGCAGGGGGAACACGATCATCAGCGGATAAATGTATCTGAGTTGCACCGTAGGTCCTAAAATCAGAGTGACGTAGTAGCCCAGTACCAAGCTTAAAGGGAATAACATGCTGTATTTTCTGCGGATGAGCAGATAACCTGTCAGTAACAGATACAGCCATAAATAAGTGCCCGGAACAAATAAATATTTCAAAACGGGAAGTTTCAGATAACTGTTCCCATCTGCCCATTCCTCCAAAAGAGTGTGCAGGGAATCCCATTTGGAATCTTTGTAAATCCCCTGGGCCTCCATCTGTTCGTCTGTCCATATGGTTTGGATATAACCAAGGCCTTGCTGCGTTTCGCTCACATTAATATAGGCGTGACTGACATCCCCGGGTGAAAGGTAGCCCGCATCCAGCGCAAGCACCGCATTGATATAATCGCCCGGATATTTCAAAAAGAGGCTGAAATAGGTGGATAGAAATTCTTTTGCCCTATATCTGACCACATAAGTGTTTGTGTTTTTCTTTACCGGATCGGATATTTCCGGACGGTACTGTGTATAACTTTCGTTTAAAAGGAATTCATTAATGAGCGCCTTTTCCTCAGCGGTAAGCGTATTATCATCTTCCTGCCGCACACCCACACCGCCGTGATAAACCATACATCTGGCCAACTGCTGAATGGGCACGCTGAGCATCTCCCTTTTATCTCCCTGCGTTGCGTCTGTTGCGTTAAATAAGCAGGTAAGCACCATGTTTCCCACCAAAAATCCTGTCAGCGCAAAGCCCGTGAGTTTCCCCCAGAGTTTGCGCTCTTTTTTTCCAAACAAAACAGCCAACAGCAAAAAGACAAGCAGTACCAACATTGCATATTTACCGTTGTTGCGGAATAAAATCATACCCACCGTAGCCACCACAAAGATAACGGAATGGCAAATGTTCCATTTCCGATTGCTTTCCTTCAGCAAAAGGCCGCACAGTGACAGAATCTGTAACAGAAAAAAGGCACTAAAAAGCGTGTCCTTGGTTGTGGTGACACTCATGTACCAGTGAAAAGGATAAATCATGCAGTACAATTGCAAAGCGGCAAGCCAACCGGTTTTTACCTTAAAATGATTCAGTACCACGATTCCGTAGGAAAAAGAACCTGCCAAAAAGAGTAACTGTAAAAGGACATAAACCGCTATTCCCGTATTGATATTTCCAAAAACGCTCTGCCCTAACTGCATTGCCCCCTTAAACAACAGGGTGTGGGCAATGGGATGATGGTCAATATAATTATTTTGTACAATCTGTTCCAACTGTATGCTGGTATCATAAGAACAGATTCCCGGATAGTAAGCCAGATAACAGGGAATCCAGCATAATACAATCAGCACAAAACTACCGCAAAAAAGTGGCCGGGTTTTTATATCAAATTTCTTTCCCTGCCCCTTGATTTTACCGGTTCCTTCCAGACTCCTATATATCAAAAAACAGACAAAAACTCCCAAAAGGACACCTGCTAAAGCAGAGAAAAGTAAAATCCCCGCAACATACTTTCCGGTCCACAAAATATTCCCCTGATTTGCCAAATCCCGCTCTGCCTTCCACAGGAAAGCACATACGAAACCGATAAAGCCAAACAGAATATATCCCTTTTTCTTAGATAACAATTCTCTCCCGTTCATCACATCTGTTCTCCATCTTATTTATGAACTCATCTTACCATATTCCCTATGCAATCGCCACTTTTTTTTCAAATACGGATATGCTTTAATTATCCTTGCATTTGATTGTGCAAGACTGTTTCGGAGGTATCTTATTATGTCAAAATTATACCGTTTTTCCTCTCGTGGTGCAGAAATTTTATCCCTTTTCTTTACCGGGTTTTTACTGCTTAGCGGTTTTCTTTTTACCTCCTATGCCCGTATGGATCTCGGTTCCCAAAAAGCACTCATCCGTTGGGATTCCCCTTTGTGGAACATTGTCGGAATCCTTTTATTTTTATTTGTCTTTTTCCTTGCATTGCGTCTTTCGGGTTCCCGGCTTGCACGGGCCAAAAAATTTTTGCTGATTGCGGTGTCTGTATGGATTTTATTTCTCGGTGCCGTGTTAATCCTGTTTGGCAAATCGGTTCCGTCCGCTGACGCTTACACCGTTTACCATGTTGCGTCCAGACTTGCGGAGGGCGACACCTCTGTAATTCATCCGACACAATCTTATCTTTCCTACTACCCGCAACAGATTGGTCTTGTGGCTTTTTATGAACCCTTAATCCGTCTTTGGAATCTGTTCCATATAGATTATGCCGCATACCATTTTTTGAAAATCATATACGTCTTTCTCGGACTGGTTATTTTTTATTTCCAATACCTTACCGTCCATTTTCTTTTCAAAAAAGACAGCGTGGATGTAATCTACCTCTTATTATCCGCACTGAATTTTCCTTTTATTTTATACACCTCGTTCCTTTACAGCGAAATTCCTTCCTTTGCCGCAATCAGCATCGGATTATACACACTCTTCCGCATGTTTTCGGCGATAAAAACTTCGCAGAAAAAGGAATCCGTTATTTATATGGTGCTTTCCCTTCTTTTTCTTGCCCTGAGTGTCCAGCTCCGTAAAAATTCTTTGATTCTGATCATTGCCGTGGTTATTGTCAGTTTTTTTACATGGTGCCGGGACAGGAAAAAACACTCTCTTTTACTGTTTACCCTATTGTGCATCGTATGCTCTTTAAGCATCCTTCCCTTAACTCAGAAGGTGTATGAACTTCGCGCCGGCAACACTTTAAAAACCGGTGTCACTGCCATGAGTTATTTTGCTATGGGCATGCAGGAAGCGGAACGTGGTTACGGATGGTACAACGGCTTTAACTTTATTACCTATGAACAGAGCGGTTTGGACAGCGACATCGCCAATGAAATCAGC
>CAYRLN010000104.1:0-304 GCA_964425065.1 uncultured Lachnospiraceae bacterium
AACTGTCCCAGTGTTAATGCTGGTGTATTTGTGGTTGCGATCAGACGGTCCTTAGAATCTTTATATAAAAATACTTCAATCTGGTCGTGAAGCTTACACAATTCAGGTACCTGCTTCTTTGGAAGAAGGACACGTTCCTGACTGTTCTGGTTCTCGGCAAGATATACACCAAAGTCCACAAGCTTAACAACTGTCAAAATCTGTTTCTCTCCTAATCTAAACATCTTTTACCTCCTTGTAAATTCTACAATAGCATAGGTCTGGCCATTGGCATCTTTCATAATTACCTGGAACAAATTGCCGG
>CAYRLN010000104.1:314-5961 GCA_964425065.1 uncultured Lachnospiraceae bacterium
TCTCATCTGAAGAATCTGAAAATCTTCTGGAAGATATTCCTGTGCCATTAAAATATATATTGAATTGTTAACATGATGATTAACGTCAATGTGATGCTTCATAACTGCCCAAGGTGTGGCGGCAGCTTCTTCTCTGGCCAACGCAATTTTGCGAGGCGCAGTCTCCATTGAAAACTGTGGAGAAAGAGGATAAGCCTCAGCAACATCAGGTAAGATTTTTGCCGGATGCATGGTAGACAGATTGAGGAATGTCCAAAGGGTATTGGCATAAGCGAGGACATTTCCGTTCTGGTCTTCCAGTGTAAAATTTCGGTAGCCAAGAAAGCCTTTAAAGCTGTAAGGCCATGTTTTGATGACAATCTCTTCTCCTAATCTCGGATAGCGGTTTATCACTACTTGCCAGGATGCAAGAATCCAGGCATAGCCATATGCAGTTAATTCATCAATATCCATATGTGTGGCAGCAGAGTGGAATGTACTGCAGTCCTGAAAGTAATTCAGCACGCTATGAAGCGTCATCTCCTGATTGCTGTCCACTTCACTAAAACGAACACGGCTTGTAAAACTGTACATAAAAACCTCCTGTGGTATTAAGAAAGAATCATGCTTGCAGGATTCTATGCACGTGAGCAAGATGCGAAGCATCAGCTTCTACGCTGCGAACTGCGCAAAAAAAGCACCATTTGCATGGTGCTTCTTAACAGGGCTACAAGGATTCGAACCTTGAAATGACGGAGTCAGAGTCCGTTGCCTTACCGTTTGGCGATAGCCCTATGTCTTGATTACTTGATGTATTATACATGAAGTATTCCCGTTTTGCAATACCCAAATTCAATTTTTTTCAACTTTTTTGAGTGAAAAATATATTCAATTAAAACAATAATTATCGCGCCGGAATATCCGGCGCGACTTCTTATGTCATGAATCCATGTAATCCGTCTTTATTACACTTCAAATGTCAATTCTGCATAGGAAGGAAGAGGCCAAATCTCTCTATCTACCATTGTCTCCAATGCATCAACCGGTGCTCTCAGCGCATCCATGGCCACCTTTACCTCATCCTTGTATGCAAACGCCTGCTCTTTCACGTTTGTTATTTTGGAGGCTTTTGCCTCTGCCTCGGTAAGTCTGGTAAGAGCCTGTTTCGCCTCCGCAAGTTTTTCGGAAACTGCCGCCAAAATTTCCGCCGTAGCAGAAGCATCCGCTCCTGCTGCCTTTACGGCAATTACAGTGTCAGCCAAAGTTTTCGAATATTTAACCACTGCGGGAATAATCTGTCTGGATGCCATCTCAATCATCGTCAAAGCTTCAATATTAATTGTCTTCGCGTAGGTTTCATACAGAATCTCCTCACGGGATTCCAATTCCACCCTTGTAAAGATACCGAATTTTTCAAACAGTTTTACGGCCTTTTCCGTTGTGAGAGTACTTGCTGCTTCAATCATGGTACTGATGTTGGGCAACCCGCGTCTTGCTGCTTCCTCCACCCATTCCTGAGCATAACCGTTTCCGTTAAAAATGATTCTCTGGTGCTCCGTCATATATCTCTTAATCAGATCATGGACTGCTGCCTCAAAGTTCTCTGCTTTCTCCAATTCATCTGCAGCTTCACAGAAAACCTCCGCAACAATCGCATTCAAAATCGTATTGGGACTACCGATGGAATCGGAAGAACCAACCATACGGAATTCAAATTTATTACCGGTAAAAGCAAAAGGTGATGTCCGGTTTCTATCCGTAGCATCTTTTGCAAATTCGGGCAGTGTGGATACACCTGTCTCCAGCTTGCCGCCGTTTACCAGATGGTCAGCCGTACCGGTTTCCACCAACTGCTTTACCACATCTTCCAGCTGCTCACCAAGGAAAATGGAAATAATCGCAGGAGGAGCCTCGCAGGCACCAAGTCTATGGTCATTTCCCACATCCGATGCGCTCTGGCGAAGCAAATCTGCATGGGTATCAACCGCTTTCATGATACAGGCCAGCACCAGAAGGAACTGGATATTCTCATTTGGCGTATCTCCCGGATCTACCAGATTTACACCGTTATCGGTGCAAAGAGACCAGTTGTTATGTTTACCGGAACCATTTACACCTGCAAAGGGTTTCTCATGAAGCAGACACGCAAGGCCGTGACGTCCCGCAACTTTTTTCATTGTTTCCATTACAAGCTGGTTATGGTCCACAGCGATATTTGCCGTTTCATAAATAGGCGCCAACTCATGCTGTGCAGGTGCCGCCTCATTGTGCTGTGTCTTTGCCGTAACACCCAATTTCCACAATTCAATATTCAGATCTTTCATGAAGGATCCTACACGCTCACAGATAGTACCAAAATAATGGTCATCCATCTCCTGACCCTTCGGAGCGGGCGCGCCAAATAAAGTGCGGCCTGCAAAAATCAAATCTTCACGTTTTAAATATTTCTCTCTGTCTACCAGGAAATATTCCTGTTCAGCACCCACATAAGGGATTACCTTTGTCGCCTCGGTATTTCCAAACAAACGGACAATACGGAGTGCCTGTTGGCCCACAGCTTCCATGGAACGAAGCAACGGGGTTTTTGTATCAAGTGCCTCTCCTTTATACGAACAAAAAGCGGTAGGAATGCAAAGTGTCACACCGGTTGCATCCTCTTTCAGAAATGCAGGTGATGTGATATCCCAAGCCGTGTAACCTCTCGCCTCAAAAGTAGCACGAAGACCGCCGGAGGGGAAGGATGAGGCATCGGGTTCTCCTTTTATCAATTCTTTTCCGGAAAATTCCATGAGCATTCTGCCCTCTTCATCGGGGTGCGTTACAAATGAATCATGTTTTTCCGCGGTGATACCTGTCAATGGCTGAAACCAATGACAATAATGAGTTGCACCGTGTTCTATTGCCCAATCTTTCATCTCTTTCGCAACAATATCAGCTGTGGCAAGAGAAAGTTCACCACCCTGATCCATAATACGCTTTACTTCCTTAAAAACATTTTTGGGCAGGCGCTCCTTCATTGTTCCCAGAGTAAAAACGTTGCTGGCAAATAATTCTTCAACATTCAATACTTCGCTCATACAATTCTCCCTTTCTTTCCGCACTTCTTATCTGAAGATTTGCTGCGGAAAGTTCATTGCAATATTGTACAATATATGCTTATCAGCGGTCAACGAGATTTTTCGCCGCCCAATCCTAATTTTTTCTATAATATCTCCAATATTTGCCGTCTTGCACTTCATCCGGACAGAATTCTGTTTCAATCCACTGCATAATCCACGAATCTTCTTTGAGTTTCAGGTCGCCGTCCCAACACGAAACAATTACCACATTCGGATATTTTTCCGGATTTTTTTCCCAGTATTCCAGCAATCTTTCATCATAAGTCGGTGTGCATATGGTAGAAGGGGTACAAATTTCCGTATCGGCGTACAGATATCCTATGGCACTCAAATAATCCGAGCTCACCAGTAAAATTCGGTCTCCGTCTTGCACAGCTTCCGGCCATTCCAGTACGCTTTCATTAATGACATGCCCTCTGAAATAGTCTGTGACAATCCCTTTTGAAGGCCCATACTGAATAATCTTAGGTGCTTCTATCAAATCGATTACACTGGCATTCACATAATCGCCGTATATAATCAAAAATCCACTGCGGAAAATGGTGGCTGCGCAAAACAAAACCATTGCGTATCCCGGCCAAATTTTTTTGAATACCGGCCCTTTCCCTTCCAGATACTTACCAATCGGCACAAAAGAAACCGTAACGCCAAGAATCATATAGGCAACGCTTGTAAGGAAGGTCAAATTTGTAAGCAGAAGAGTTGCAAGCAGCGCGACGGAACTCAAAATTGCGCCGATATCATATATCATCTTCCCGGTCCTGTCACAAGCCCTGCGGCACCACCATCCACCGGCAATAACAGCAAGAAAGATGGATAAATACATATATCTGTCACCGACAACCAGTGCACTGACAAAATTATAGACAGACAAAACCAGCAGGAAAAAGAATAAATAAGGTTTTTCCTGTTTTTCTTTGAAAAGACGCGCATAAAGGCGGGTGCAAAGAATTGACACCAGAGCGCATACCGCCAGAAGAAGTATAACCTTCCCCATCTCCTTGAAATATTCTAAGAATTTTACGCCAAGTCCTACCCCGTGAGAACTGTCCCCGCCGATAATATGGCCAATCGAATCCAGCAATTCCCCGGCCCCTATTTTCCATGCAAAATATCCCACGTAGACCACGCCTATACCGAGGCATCCGGCGCTGAAAATCAAAATATCTTTCCACTTATTCTCAGAATATGCAACCAAAAGCGCTATTACGCCTACATAAACAATTACGCAGGAGGGATATGAAAGTACCTCCAAGCAAAGCGCTATCGCAGCAAAGACAAGCCACCTCTTTTGGTTTTGCCTCTGAAAGTACAAAAAGAGCATTCCGAATAACAGCACGGAAAACCAAAGTTGCATATTGGAAAACTCAGGTAAAAGCAAGTATTTCGGATTCATGGCAAAAAAGAACAGACATGCCGGGTATAACACCTTTTTATTTACATGCTTGCGCAGTAAAACATATAGGAAAACCGTCATCAATGCTTTTATTGCCAGCCCTACAAAGTTAAGAAACAACGTAATCCCTGTTGTCGTTCCAAACATCCAAAGATACAGTTGTATAAAAAAAGCGGACAGAAAAGCAGAAGTTTGATGCGGTTCCCACATCTCGGCAAACATAATGTCACCTTTTACCAACCGGTAAGATAATGCCACCGCATACTCCGTATCTACGTTGTAATTGACAATCGCATTTTTGACATTTACCAGTATTGCACCGATGCTCAACACAACCACTATTATTTTATAAGTAGTTTCCTTCTGTGACACTTTCATTCTAATTCTTCACTCTCAACAAATCATACTTTTCGGGAACCGTGGAAAGTTTTAACCACAATACCTGCTTCGGATGGGGCGCGCTATCCACACTTGTCATGTCCTCTGTGTACATTTCTTCCACAACCACAGGTACATTATCTCCGTTCGGTTTCATAATTTCGATATTGTCTCCCACGCAAAATTTATTTCTCTGCTCGATGCGCACCAATCCGTCTCTTTCCGCATCCACAATACCAAGATAGATATATTCATTTACATAAGTATTGTTATCATAAATCTGCGTGTTCTCATCCGGCTTTCCGAAGTAGAAGCCCGTAGTAAACTGTCTGTAGGTACATTTCGCTATTTCGGAACGATACCATTCCATATTTTCGCGATATTTTTCTTCCGATTCAAAAAAATCATCAATAGCCTTACGGTAGGTTCGCGCCACAGTTGCCACATAAAGGGCTGTTTTCATGCGCCCCTCAATTTTCAGACTGTCGATTCCCGCTTCCACCATCTCAGGCATGTATTCTATCATACACAAATCCTTAGAGTTAAAAATATAGGTTCCCCGTTCATTTTCATAAACCGGCAGATACTCACCCGGACGATTTTCTTCCATAATCGCATATTTCCAGCGGCAGGGGTGTGTACACGCCCCCTGATTTGCATCCCTGCCGGTAAAATAACTGCTGAGCAGACATCTTCCGGAATAAGAAATACACATCGCTCCGTGGATAAAACTTTCAATCTCCATATCCTCCGGGATGTGGTCTCTGATTTCCCT
>CAYRLN010000105.1:0-5958 GCA_964425065.1 uncultured Lachnospiraceae bacterium
TATCCAAAAGCCTGCACCACTTTCTGATTTCCGATCATCTCGTCAATCAGTCCGGTTTGTTCTCCTCTGGTTTCCGATTGTAATTTAAACATTTTGTAGGTTCTTCGTGCAATAAATGCTGCCACAAACAGACTCACCGGCGTAATGCACACTACTACCAGCGTAATTCCCACATTTTCCTTAAACATGAAAATCAGCGTTCCCAAAATCGTGATAATTCCTGTAAAAAGTTGCGTAAATCCCAGAATCAATCCGTCTGAAAACTGGTCTACATCCGCAATAATCCGGCTCACAATCTCCCCGTAGGGATGGGCGTCCAGATATTTCAAAGGCAAAATCTGCAATCTCTCAAAGGCATCCTTTCGGATATCCCGAACCACATGGTAGGCAATCCGGTTATTGCACACCGTCATCACCCACTGGGCCACCGCAGTGCCCCCAATCACAATTACCATCTGCTTTAAAATGCCAAGCAGCACATCAAAATTCACTTTGCCCGGCTCCAATATGCAGTCAATGGCATCTCCGGTCAAAATAGGAATGTACAAAGTCAATACCACGCTGACCGTAGCGCATATAATCGAACAAATCAGAAAGAAAGAATGGCGGCTTATGTAATGAATAACTTTTTTCAGGGTTTCCCACTGCCCCTTTTTATCCATTTTCTCTTTCATACTCTACACCTCCCCTGCTGACCGGCGTTTATCCGGATATTGAGAATAGTAGATTTCCTGATATACTTCACAGTCTTTCAAAAGTTCCTCGTGGGTTCCGATGCCGGAAACCTCACCGTCATCCAAAACCACAATCTGATCCGCATGCAAAATGGAAGAAGCTCTCTGGGATACGATAAATACCGTAGGCGCACTGTCCATCCCGCGGATTGCTTTCCTGAGTGCAGCGTCCGTAGCGTAATCCAGCGCAGAGGCGCTGTCGTCCAAAATAAGTATTTCCGGATTTCTCACCAGTGCCCTTGCAATCGTCAGTCTCTGTCTCTGCCCACCGGACAAATTTTTACCGCCCTGACTTACCTTTGTGTCCAGTCCCTCCGGTTTGCTGTCCACAAATTCGGCAGATTGGGAAATCTCAAGAGCCCTACGGATTTCTTCCTCCGTAGCCTTCTCATTTCCCATCAGCAGATTGTCCCGGATGGTCCCCTTAAAAAGCACTGCTTTCTGAGGAACAATTCCAATTAATCCACGCAGTTTTTCTAAAGCATATTCCTGTACGGGAATGCCGTTTACCCTTACTGTTCCCTTTGTCACATCATAAAATCTCGGTATCAGATTAATCAGGGAAGACTTACCGGAACCGGTGCCTCCGATGACACCGATGGTCTGTCCCTTCTTTACTTTCAAATCAATATCCGTCAAACTCTCATCACCTGCGCCGGGATAGGTCAAGGAAATATGGTCAAATTCCACCGCATATGCCGCGCCGGCTTTGTCGCCGGAATTTTTGCCTTCGTAATCCCCACCCTGCATATCAGATTCCATTTCCAGAACCGCAGCGATACGGTTCCCGCTGGCAACAGCCTTGTTTACCAGAACAATCAGATTGGCCAGTTTTACCAGTTCCACAAGAATCTGAGACATATAGTTTACCAGCGCCATAACCGCGCCCTGGGTTAAAATGCCACCTTCCACCTGCCATGCACCGGTCCACAAAAGAGCCACCAGACCGCCGTTTACCACCACATAGGTAACCGGGTTCATCACCGCAGAAATTTTCCCTACAAACTGCTGCAGGTGAGTCAGCTCCTCATTGCTTTGGTTAAATTGCTCCACTTCCTCTTCTTCCTTGTGGAAGGCGCGGATCACGCGGACACCGGTGAGATTTCCCCTGGTAATACCAAGCACCCGGTCCAAACCGCTTTGCACCTTTTTATACAAAGGAATGGTCAGCATCATAATACCGAACACCACAATAGACAACAGTGGAATGACAATCACAAAAATCCAGGCAGATTTTGCGTCCACGGTAAACGCCATAACCATGGCGCCAAACACAATAAAAGGGGAACGGAGGAACAGGCGGAGAACCATATTTACCCCGTTTTGCACCTGATTGATATCGCTTGTCATGCGGGTAATCATCGTCGAAGTTCCTATTTTGTCCGTCTGGGAATAGGACAGCGACTGCATATGGGAAAACAGGCTGTGACGGAGACCTGTCGCCACTCCCACTGCCGCTTTTGCAGAGAAAAACTGTGCAGTGACCGCACACACCAGACCAATCAGCCCCAGCGCCACCATAACCAGACACATCTTTGTCACATAGGACTTATCCTCATTTGCAATTCCCACATCCACAATCGCCTGCACTACCAAAGGAATCATTAATTCAAAAGAGGCCTCCAGCATTTTAAAAAGTGGTGCCAAAACCGCCTCTTTTTTATATTGTTTTAAATAAGTCAACAAACTCTTCATACTTCTACTTCACCATCAAATACATAAGTTGCAGGACCTGTCATATAAACCAGATTTTCCTTACGGTCCCAATAAATATCCAAATCGCCGCCAAGCAATTTTACCGTAACCTGTTCTTCTGTGAATCCATTCAAAATACAGGCAACCGCCGTAGCACAGGCTCCGGTTCCGCACGCCAGTGTCTCTCCGGTTCCACGCTCCCACACACGCATCTCCACCGTATTCTTATCGATCACTCTTACAAATTCCGTATTGGTGCGTCTGGGAAAACGTTCATGGTTCTCAAAATAAGGTCCTACCTTCTCAATATCCAGATTTTTCACGTCATCCATGCAGACAACCGCATGGGGGTTTCCCATGGACACACAAGTCATACGGTATTCTTTGCCCTGTACCAAAATAGGTTCGTCTATTACCTGTTCCTTCTCGGATACTACCGGCACGTTTACTGCAGTCAGCTCAGGTGCCCCCATATTTACCTTTACCAGGGCTACCTTTCCGTCCCGGACGGTCAAATCCAAAATTTTCACTTTTCCGCCGCTGACAATCGTGATGCTCTCCTTGTCCGTCAGGCCTTTATCATATACATATTTCGCAACGCAACGGATACCGTTTCCGCACATCTCAGAGCGGGTACCGTCTGCATTGTACATTTCCATCTCAAAATCCGCTTCCTCGGAAGGATTGATAAAAATTACACCATCTCCCCCGATGCCAAAATGCCGGTCACTGAGTTTTCTCACCAGTTCCGGTTTCCTCTCCAAGGGAATAATCTCTTTACTGCCATCCACATAAACATAATCGTTTCCGCAGCCCTGTAATTTTGTAAACTTCATAAAACTCCTTCCCACCGTATCCGGCACACAAAATGCCCGGTACCGGTACTAAATGATATGCCCCTTGCATATGGTATATAAAAGAAATTTACGGAGACCTCCTATGACCTCCAAAACCAAAATTGTAGTACTCCATTTAAAAGAATTAATCCGCACCGGAATATTTATAGGACTGGGAATCATTGCAATTATCCTTTTGATCTTCCTTTTCGGTCCGGACAAAGAACAAAACGCCTCCAACGACAAAGCTTCCGGAGAAGACAAGGATGTTTCTTCCGGCTCACAAACTACCATTCGGGACTCTGCGCAGACCTCATACATACCCGGTGTCTACAGCACTGCCTTGGTTTTGGGCGACCACGCTGTAGATGTAGAAGTAATCGTGGATAGCAATAACATTAACTCCATCCGCCTTGTCAATTTGGATGAAGCAATCACTACTATGTATCCGCTCCTGCAACCCACCTTTGATTCCCTGACCGCTCAAATCTACGAAAAGCAGACTTTGGAAGGAATCACCTACACAGATGACAGCAAATACACATCTCTGGTACTTTTGCAGGCCATCGAAGCCTCTCTTGCCAAAGCCTCCTCCGCAAATGAAGACCTGACCGGTTCATCCCTAATCCAATAACATTCTTTCAAAGAGGGCTTTAGCGCAAAGCCCTCTTATACATTTTTTCCAGCTCTTCTACGGAAAAAACATAATTTTTGCCGCAGAACTGGCAGTTTACTTCTATTTCTTTGCCATCATTAATCATCTCTTTGATGTCTTTCTTTCCGATGCTGACAATCGCTTTTTCCACTCTTTCTTTGCTGCAGTCGCAGGCATATTCGGTGGACATGGTATCTACAATTTCCATATCCAGACCTTCTAAAAGGAGCTCCAGCATCTGCTCCGGCGTGTTTCCGTCATCCAAAAGTTTGGTTACGGAATCCACCTTGCTTAAGTTTTCTTCCAGACGGTCAATGACTGCATCCTCCGCAAAAGGCATAAGCTGGATAATAAATCCGCCGGCCTGTTTTACGGTATTGTCTCTCTCCATCAGAACGCCAAGTCCCACAGAGGAAGGCACCTGCTCGGAGGTTGCAAAATAATAAGTAAGGTCATCCGCAATTTCACCGGTCTGCAGTTCAATCTGACCCACATAGGGTTCCTTCATACCCATATCTTTAATTACACTCAAATATCCGCGTCCAACGGCCGCCGACACATCCAACTTACCTTTTTCGTTGGGAGGCAGGATTACCACCGGTTCCACCACGTAACCCTTCACTCTTCCCGCACTGTCCGCTGTTACCGTCATCCCGCGCATAAGGCCGTCGCCCTGCACGCGCAGCGTCAGAAGGTCTTTTTCTCCCTTCAGCATAACGCCCATCATGGCCGCTGCCGTAAGCAGTCTGCCGTGGGCTGCCGTCACCACAGGGCTGCTGTCGTGTATATTTCTTGCCTTTTCCGCAATGCCTCTTGTGGTGCAGGCAAAAGCACGGATTTGCGCATTCGCGGCTATCGCTCTCACAATATAATCAGAACCGTTTAACATCTTTTTCCACTTCCCTTGCTAAGATATAAATTCTTTCACTCTCTGCCGTAGGCGCTCCGTGACTGTCCGCATCCAGTGTCAGTTCTACCTTCAGGCCGGCCTTTTCCACAAGCCGGGTCATCTGTTCCAAAGTATAACCTCTCTGGAAATGATTCTCCTGAAATCTGCGGAACACGGGACCGTTTTCATCCTCGCCCTCCTGCACAAAAAGTGTCAGGTCATATTCATTTATCTGTCCCTCCGGGTCATAGTAATTTTCCCAGATAAAACTGCAATCCTCCCTCCTCTCTGCAATGGTTGCATCTCCGATTACCTGTTCATACTTGTAACCCGTATTAAAATCAAAGATAAAAATCCCACCGGGATAGAGATAATTGTTTACTAACCGGAAGGTTTCTAACAGGTCATCTTCTTCCAACAGGTAATTCACACAATCGCACACGCTGAGCACTGTGCCTACCGTACTGTAAAGCTCCAGTTCCCGCATATCCTGAAGCAGATACAATGTGGAGGAACTGTTTTTCTCCTTTTTTTCCATGGCAATGGAAAGCATTTCCTGAGAGTTGTCCACGCCTATCATATCGTAGCCTTTTGCTGCCATCATTTCCGTGAGTGTTCCTGTCCCACAACCCAAATCCAGCACCAGATTCCTCTCAGACTGTAACAGAATCGCAGGGTTCTCGTTCTCTGCTTCCTTTTCCTTTGCGCCTGTTTGTGCCCGTTTCTCAGAAATGCCATATTTTTTTATCAGTTCATCGAAAAACCCGCTCCACTCTTCATAGGGAGTCTCGTCCATGAAGGTGTCGTAAACCCCGGCAAAATCGCTGTATACTTCCATTTATTCACCTATTTTCACTGCCACAAAGAAACCTGCCATCATACCCACTATACCAATAAGCAGCCCGGGGACATTTAATGTGGTAAAGACACCCACATTCATCAGGATAATCGCAATGGGTGATGCGATTACCAATCCCAGAATTGCCCAATATGCATACAGAGGGAATTTTGCAAAAACAATCTCAATCAGTTTGGCAATGGCAAAAATACCTACCAGCACACCGACACCAAAAGGAGCCAGAATACCCACTCCGCTCCAGATACCATCCCAATCCAGTGCAAATAATGCACGGAAGAAATCGTTGATAT
>CAYRLN010000106.1:0-5890 GCA_964425065.1 uncultured Lachnospiraceae bacterium
ACTGAAAAATGTAATTTTGGATACGGGAAAAGAACAAATCCCCATGGAAATTGAAGGCGTAAAGTTTTTCAAGCAGTTTGTCATTTTGAAATTCAAGGGATTTGACAATATAAATGATATCGAGAGATATAAAGGTAAAAATCTCTATGTCACCAGGGAAAATGCGGTAAGATTGCGCAGAGATGAGTATTTTATTGCTGATTTAGAAGGACTTACCGTCTTTTTGGAGGATGAAACAGAGTTTGGCACTCTGACAGAGGTGATTCAGACGGGGGCAAATGACGTCTACAACATTTCCATGAAAAACGGTGGGGATGTATTAATTCCGGCCATTAAGGAGTGCGTGCTGTCCGTTGATGTGGAGAATGGGAAAATGGTTATTCATCTGATGGATGGATTGCTTGATTAAAGAGGAACAAAGATGAAATTTCATGTTTTGACACTGTTTCCCGAAATGGTAATGCAGGGACTGCATACCAGTATTTTGGGAAGAGCAGCGGAAAACGGTCAAATTACAATGGATGCCGTGAATATCCGCGATTTTACAACTAACAAGCATAACAGAGTAGACGATTATACCTATGGTGGTGGTGCCGGTATGCTGATGCAGGCACAGCCTGTTTTTGATGCTTGGAAAAGTGTGACGGACAAAAGGGCAGATAAGCAGGTCAGAACCTTGTACATGACACCCCAGGGAAAGCCTTTTACGCAGGAAATGGCGGAGGAACTGGCAAAAGAAGAGGAACTGATTTTTCTCTGCGGCCACTATGAAGGCATTGATGAGAGAGTGCTGGAGGAAATTGTTACGGATTATGTTTCAATCGGAGATTATGTGCTGACCGGAGGAGAATTGCCTGCCATGGTTATGATTGATGCCATCGCAAGGTTAGTTCCCGGTGTCCTGAATAACGATGTTTCCGCAGAGACAGAAAGTTTTCATGGCAATCTTTTGGAATATCCACAGTATTCCAGACCGGTGGTATGGATGGATAAAGAGGTTCCGCCTGTGCTTTTATCCGGAGACCATAAAAAGATTAATGCATGGCGTCTTGAGGAGTCTGTAAAGCGCACCAAAGAAAGACGCCCTGATTTATACAAATTGTATCAGCGGGATCAGGCATGTGTGGAGCAACTTTTAAAAAATAAACTTCACAATATAGACATGATTGAACTGCTCAGAAGGGGGCAGGCACAAATCCTGTATTTTGAAAAGGATGGGGTTCTGCTCAGAGATAAGGCCAGCGGATGTTTTATGATGACCGCAAAAGATGCGCAGGCGGCGGAGCGGATTTTGCATGGAAGTAAGGAAGACATGCTTAACTTATCCGCAAACAGGGAAGAATGGCTTTTTATTTCCCATCAGGATTTCATAAACCCCATTGTGAGGGAACTGTTCGGAATGGATAGCTTTTTGGAGTGTTATCAAGCGGTATATACAAGAAAAGAGATGATACCGGTTCCAAAAGTGAAGGTTGTTTTGAAAGACAGGGAAACGCCTATTGAAATCAGAACGCTTTCCATGACACATTTTGATATTGTAAATGAGCATTATAAAATGGCTGATGGTGATTATGTAGGAGACAGGATTAAACACGGTGCAATGTACGGAGCGTTTGCGGGGGAAATCCTTACGGGATTTGCCGGTATCCATGTAGAGGGAAGCAGTGGAATGTTAGAGGTACTGCCGGAGTATCGCAGACAAGGAATCGGCAGAGTGCTGGAGGCTTTTTTGATTAACCATCAGTTAGAAAAAGGCTACACTCCGTATGGGCAGGTAAGCAGTGAAAATGAGGCTTCTTTGTCCATGCAAAAATCCATGGGATTATATTTTTCCAAGGAAAAAGTATGGTGGCTTGAAAAAAGTAGGGAAAATGGCAAATAATTCTTGCATTTATAATGAGTATGTGTTAAAGTATTAGCGTTGCGAAAAACGAGATGGTCCTCTGTTACGAAGTGTATTAAGAACATCCAGGAAAAAGGAGATAGAAAAATGAACGACATCATTAAAAGCATTGAAGCTGAACAGCTGAAAGAAACCGTTGCAGAGTTTAACGTTGGTGATACTGTAAGAGTACACAGCAAAATCAAAGAAGGTAACCGCGAAAGAATCCAGATTTTCGAAGGCGTTGTACTGAAGAGACAGGGTGGAAGCAACAGAGAAACTTTCACAGTTAGAAAGAACTCTAACGGTGTAGGCGTTGAAAAAACTTGGCCCCTTCATTCTCCCAACGTAGAGAAGATTGAAGTTGTAAGACGTGGTAAAGTAAGACGTGCAAAACTGAACTACTTGAGAGACCGTGTTGGTAAAAAGGCGAAAGTAAAAGAGCTTGTTAGATAATCGCAATCAATGACTTTTTAAAGGACAATTCTTAGGAATTGTCCTTTTCTCTTTGTATAAAGTATGTTATACTCTTTATGATTAAAAGGAATAAAAGGAATGAGGATATGTCTAGAAGAAGGCATAAAGGACTTAGTTTTTATCACAGAAGAAAGAAAATAAGTTCATCTACGATACGGGAAATCTTTAGTTGGTCGTTTGGTATTCTCGTATCTGTTTTTATTGCCTTTGTTTTTGTGTATTTTATCGGGATGACAACCAGAGTAATCGGTGTTTCCATGGAACCAACCGTTTATAACGGTGAAAAGGTTTACATCAACCGCATGGCGTATATGCTTTCGTCACCAAAGGTGGGTGATGTGGTTGTTTTTTTACCAAACGGAAATGAAAATTCCCATTATTATGTAAAGAGAGTAGTAGCTGTGCCGGGCGACACCGTACAGATTATTAACGGTTGGCTGTATGTAAACGGTGTCATGGAAGAAAGTACGACGGTTGAGTTTGATAAAATGGCGGATGCCGGTATTGCGGAAAATCCCATTGTGCTGAAGGCAAACGAGTATTTTGTTCTCGGAGATAACAGAAATAACAGTGAAGACAGTCGGGCGGCGAATATCGGTCCCGTAATGAAAAAAGATATTTTAGGTGAGGCATGGTTTCATTCCGGCGGAAATGTAAACGGAATGGGCTTTGTCAATTGATAGAAAGAGGAATATTATGAATTATCAATGGTATCCCGGTCATATGACCAAAGCAAAACGTATGATGCAGGAAGATATTAAGTTAATAGATCTGGTAATTGAACTGGTAGATGCGAGGGCTCCCCTTTCCAGCAGAAATCCGGATATTGATGAACTGGCAAAAAATAAAGCCAGAATGATACTTTTAAACAAATCGGATTTGTCCGATGCCGGAATGAACAGCAAATGGACGGAATATTTCAAAAAGAGGGGATTCCATGTCCTGGAAATCAATGCCAGAAGCGGTGCGGGCATGAAGGCGATTTCGGCAATGGTGCAGGAGGCATGTAAGGAGAAAATTGAAAGGGATAGAAAAAGGGGGATTGTTAACCGGCCTGTCAGGGCAATGGTAGTTGGGATACCCAATGTAGGCAAATCCACATTTATCAATTCCTTTGCAGGTAAAGCATGTACCAAGACCGGCAACAAGCCCGGTGTCACCAAAGGAAAACAGTGGATCAGATTAAACAAAACGTTGGAACTTTTGGATACCCCCGGTATTTTATGGCCGAAGTTTGAGGACCAAAAAGTGGGAATGCGGTTGGCATTTTTAGGTTCCATTAACGATGATATAATTATCCGGTCTGAACTTGCACTTCAACTGATTGATTTTCTTCAGGAAGACTATCCGGATGCCATCAAAGCAAGATACGGCGTAGAACCTTGCGAAAAGGCGGTAGATACGCTGAAAGGGATTGCGGTGGCAAGAAGGTGTTTCGGAAAAGGAGAGGAACCGGATTATGACAAGGCAGCCGGTATTCTGATTGAAGATTTCAGAAATGGCAGACTGGGAAAAATTACTTTGGAGAGGTGTGAGGAGTAATGAATAAGTATTTAAAAGAGATATTAAGCACGAGTATGTATCTTTTAATTGTACTTGCGGCAACCTATTTGATTGTAAATTTTGTGGGACAAAGAACGATTGTAAACGGTGCATCCATGGAGCCCACTTTGTATGGAACAGATAAAAATGATTCGGACAAGGTCGGCGACAATCTCATTGTAGATAAAATAACCTACCGGTTTAATGAACCACAGAGATATGACATTATTGTTTTTCCTTTCCAGTATAGTGACGAATTTTATATAAAACGAATTATCGGAATGCCCGGAGAAACCGTACAGATTGATGAAGATGGCGTTATATACATCAATGGGGAAGTGTTGCAGGAGGGGTATGGAAAAGAAGTGATTTTAGACCCGGGAAGAGCCAGCGAACCCATTGTACTTGGAGATGATGAATATTTTGTTCTTGGGGATAACCGCAATAACAGCGCAGACAGTAGAACAGAAGTGGTGGGAAATATCAAAAGAGAGGATATTATCGGACGTGCATGGCTTAGGATTTGGCCTTTAAGCAGATTTGGACTTTTAGAACATCAATAGTATGGAATGACAGTAAGGATAATCATTATGGAAACGAGTATCGGTAAAATAAAAGAAATTTTTCAGGCAGCGGATGTAACTATGCTGCCTGAACTTATAAAAGAGTATAATTTTGATGAGAGAAGCGGGGTAAAAAGCCTGATTGCTTCAGCGGAAAAGAAGATTGTTGCCTACGAAAAAGAGATAGAGCGGACCAAGGAAATGCAGCGGTATGAAAGGGAATATGCAGCCTATTCCTATATATGCGGTATCGATGAGGTGGGAAGAGGCCCTCTGGCAGGTCCGGTTGTTGCAGGAGCGGTTATTTTGCCCAAAGATTGTGACATCCTCTATCTAAACGATTCCAAGCAATTGTCCGAAAAGAAAAGAGAAGAGTTATATGAGATCATCATGGAAAAAGCGGTGGCAACGGGACTGGGCTTTGCTTCACCGGAACGAATTGATGAAATCAATATTTTGCAGGCCACTTATGAAGCCATGCGGGAGGCAATTTCAAAATTAAATCCGGCTCCGCAGTTGCTTCTGAACGACGCGGTAACGATTCCCGGTGTGGAAATTAAGCAAGTGCCCATTATTAAAGGAGATGCCAAAAGCATTTCTATTGCGGCGGCAAGTATTATTGCGAAGGTAACGAGGGACCGGATGATGGTTCAGTATGCCGAAGTTTTTCCCGAGTATGATTTTGCGGGAAATAAGGGATATGGAAGTGCATCACATATAGAGGCTTTGAAAAAGTATGGTCCCACCCCCATTCACCGGAGGAGTTTTATTAAAAATTTTGTGGAAGGATAAAGCATGAAACTTTCAGACCTTTTCCGGAGTACATCTGTCTCCCGTTCGGACGAAAACGGGGAGAGCGTTGTAGCCAGCCAGAAAAATCAAAATACGCTAAGGATAAACAGGCAGATAAAAGCCCTTATGCCCGGACAGACCCTTCATGGAGAGGTGGTTTCAAAAAACGGCGGTGAGGTACAGATAAAACTGGCTGATGATATGGTGCTGTCTGCAAGGCTGGAGCGGGAGATGGCCATAGACCCGGGCAAAATCATGACTTTCGAGGTAAGAAACAACGGAAAGACGCTGACGTTAAGTCCTTTGTTTGCGAATACCGCCACGGATGCCAATGTGTTAAAAGCACTGGATATGGCAAATGTTCCGGTCAATGAAGCTTCTGTGGAAATGACCCAGACGATGATGGAGCAGGGAATGTCCATCGATAGAAACAGCATTCAAAATGTTTATCGGGATGTAAGTGCCAACATGGATGCGGCGGTCAGGGATATTGTTCAACTTCATCAGTTAAATGTAGAAGTGACCCAAAATAATCTAAATCAATTACAAAATTATAAATCTATGCAGCATCAGATTGTGGGCGCATTGAATCAGATTGTGACCGAACTTTCCGGTCAGATGGAAACAATGATTC
>CAYRLN010000107.1:0-5851 GCA_964425065.1 uncultured Lachnospiraceae bacterium
GGAAATTCATAGGGATGCGGATGTTGAACATATATCCGATTCCCCTTGCCATGTCACAATATCCGCTGAAATCAAAATAGATTTGCAGGGTATAGAGGAGGATGACAAGGAAACTGTTCAGACCGTCCAGCAAGGTATAATATTGAAATCCCCAATTGACAGCCTGCCCCAAAGTATCTGCAAGCAGGACTTTTTTTGCCAGACCGCGGACAAAAATCCGGGTACCCAAATAAAAGTTATCAGCCTGAAAACGTTTGGCAGACAAATCCTGATACTGTGGAATCATTTCCTCATGACTGGTAATGGGACCGGCAATCAGCTGTGGGAAAAAGGTGATAAACAAAGCGTAATCAGCCAAAGTCTGTTTTGCCACGGTTCCTTTGTAGGTGTCCACCAAAAAGGCAATCTGCTGGAACGTAAAAAAGCTGATGCCCAAGGGGAGCAAAATTGTCACATCAAAACCGGTCTGATACAGGGCGTCAATATTTTCCAAAAAGAAATCAAAGTATTTAAAATAAAACAGCAATCCGATATTGGCAGTCAGACCGCAGATAAATGTCACCTTAGGGTAAAAACGTTTTACGATTAACAGGTGGCAAATGTAATTGACTGCGATGCTGAAAAGGATTATCCATAGATAGGAAATATGGAAATAGGCATAAAACCAGAGCGACATGCCAATCAAAAAGTATTTTGCAGGGGTATATTTTTTAAAATGATTCAATAGAAAATATCCCAAAAGAGATGCCGGTAAAAAGAATAAAATAAATATATGGGAATTAAAAAGCATAAAATTTCTCCTAAAAAATGTGCCCAAGAGCACGGGCTCAAGGGCAACATTTTCAATGATTTACATTTCAGTTGTTATTAAGCAACAGTTACGTTCACTGCACGTACTTTACCGTTCTGAGGATCAGTTTCTGTATCGAAAGTAACTTTCTGACCTTCTTCCAGAGATTTGAATCCCTGAGCGTTAATAGCGGAGAAATGTACGAAAACTTCTTCGCCTGTAGCTTCGTTTGTGATGAAGCCATAACCTTTCTGAGCGTTAAACCACTTTACTGTACCGTTATTCATGAACCAGTACCTCCTGAAAATATTAGTGTACCTTAACCTTTGGTGCAAAAAAATCACATATTTTTGTAAATCTATGACAGAGCAAAGACTTACAAAAATATGTGAGATCAATGACTTTGTTAGATACACCGCAAGTGTATCAAGAAATGCGTGTTTTGTCAAGTAATGTTTTGCAAAATTACGTTGGTTTTTTGGGAAATTGTATAGTCAAATTACGATATACAGAGACTTCTTTCCACACAAGAGTATGTTGAAATAACTGATAAAAAATGGCACAATATGAATAGGGAGAAAAAAGGCAAAATATAACATTTCCGGAGCAATATAAAACATTGTGACGTCCTTTAGGGCGTGTTATCATACCTAATGATGAAAAGAGTTTTGCAAGAGTGCAAAAGAAGGAGACGACATGGACACAAAGAAAATCGGCATTCCCATGGAAGGGTTGGCAGAACTGTGCCGCAAAGTGGCAGCACAAGGGGCGGTACTTTTAAAGAATGAGAATCAAATATTACCTTTGAAAAAGGGCGAGAGAATCGCGGTTTTCGGAAGGTGTCAGCTCGATTATTACAGAAGCGGTACCGGTTCGGGCGGCTCCGTAAATGTGGAGTACACGACCAATTTAATCGGTGGTCTGAAGAGTGCGTCTGAAATATTGGTGGACCAGCAGCTGGCCGGAGAATATGAAGAGTTTGTGCGGGAGCATCCCTTTGACAACGGTGGCGGCGGCTGGGCGGCAGAACCCTGGTTTCAGCAGGAGATGCCCATTACCGATGAATTGGCTGCAGGGGCTTCACGCCGGAATGACAAGGCGGTTGTGGTTATCGGCAGAACGGCGGGAGAAGACCAGGATAATGCAGATAAGCCCGGAAGTTACAGGCTGACCGAAACAGAACTGCTTATGCTGGAAAAGGTATGCGCCCATTTTGAAAATGTGGTTGTGGCGTTGAATGTTTCCAATATTATAGATATGGGCTGGGCTGCGGATGAAAAGTTTGCAGACAGCATCAAAGCGGTGGTTTATTTGTGGCACGGCGGAATTGAGGGTGGAAATGCAGCGGCGGATGTTCTTACCGGCAAAGTGAACCCTTCCGGAAAATTGTCCGATACGATTGCCTATTCCCTTCAGGATTATCCCTCCACCGAAGGATACGGAGACAGGGAAATCAGTTATTATAAAGAAGATATTTATGTAGGCTACCGTTATTTTGAAACCTTTGCACCGGGAAAAGTGCAGTATCCTTTTGGCTATGGACTTTCTTATACGACATTCCGTATCCGGACTTTGGCGTGCCGGTGGCAGGAAGAGGGCTTTACGGTAGAAGCGGAAGTGGAAAATACAGGCAAAGAGTATGCCGGCAGGGAAGTTGTGCAGGTGTATGTGGAGGCCCCTCAGGGAAAATTGGGCAAGGCGGCGAAAGTGTTGGCCGGATTTGCCAAGACAGGGCTTCTTGCACCCGGGGAGAAAGAAATCCTGAAAGTCCAAGTCCCGTTTTCCTATTTTGCCTCCTATGATGACAGCGGTGTGACCGGAGAGAAATCCTGTTACGTGCTGGAAGCAGGAAAATATATTGTTCATGTGGGAAACAGCATCCGGGATTGTGACGCTGTCTTTGAAAAAGAACTGGATGAGTTACAAGTGGTGGAACGGCTTTGTGAGGCGTCGGCACCAGTCAGGGAATTTGAAAGAATGAAACCCGGCAATCGAAAAGATGACGGAACCTATACGGTTGTCAGGGAGGCGGTTCCCCAAAGAACCATTGACCTTGCGGCGAGAATAGAAGAAAATTTGCCGGTATCTTTGCCGATTACGGGAGATAAAGGAATCCGTTTTGCGGATGTAAAAAGCGGCAGGGCGGATATGGATGATTTTGTGGCGCAGTTTTCCCTGGAAGATTTGGCAGCCATTGTGCGTGGAGAAGGTATGTGTTCCACAAAGGTAACACCGGGAACGGCGGCGGCCTTCGGCGGTGTGACAGACCGGCTTGTCGCTTACGGAGTGCCTCTCGGATGTGCGGCAGACGGTCCTTCCGGTATCCGTATGGATAATGGGGCAAAAGCAACACAGGTGCCCATCGGAACACTGCTTGCCTGCAGTTGGGATGAGGAATTGGTGGAAGAACTTTTCGACCTGCAGGGACAGGAACTTTTGCGGAATGAGATTGATACCCTCTTGGGACCGGGAATTAATATTCACAGAAATCCCCTGAACGGAAGAAACTTCGAATATTTTTCGGAAGATCCCCTGCTTACCGGAAAAATGGCAGCAGCTGTGGTGCGTGGAATCGCGAAACATGGGGCACAGGGTACGGTAAAACATTTCGCCTGCAACAATCAGGAAACGGCAAGACACACCGTAGATGCCATCGTTTCCGAAAGAGCGCAGAGAGAGATTTATTTAAAAGGCTTTGAATTTGCGGTTAAAGAAGGAAATGCCATGTCCATTATGTCCTCCTACAATCCGGTAAACGGCCATTGGACAGCATCGAACTATGACCTGGACAACACCATTTTGCGCAAGGAATGGGGCTACAAGGGAATCCTCATGACGGACTGGTGGGCAAAGATGAACGACGTGGTAGAGGGCGGAGAGCCAAATCTGAAAGACACCCGCTCCATGGTCCGCTCACAAAACGATATATATATGGTAGTCAATAATTTTGGCGCGGAAATGAATCCCCACCAAGATAATACACTGGAGGCTGTGGAAAGCGGAGAACTGACCGTGGGAGAATTGCAGACCTGCGCGAAAAATATCATACGTTTTCTGGTGAATGCTCCCGCATCCTTAAGACCGGTGAAAGTAGCGGAAATAATCAAGGTGCAGGCAGGCGAAGGTGCTGCCGGCGGAAGCGGATATCCGGTGATTACACAAAAAGAGGATGAATGGATTGTTCCGGTGCAGCAGCTTTCGGGAGAATATTTGGCAGGAGAGAAATGTTATAAACTGGAAGTGACAACACCGGGCGTATATGAAGTACGTGTGAAGGTTACTTCCAAGGAGCAGGATTTGGCACAGATGGCATGCCGGATCAGTTTAAACGGAACAGAAGTCTCCACGTTCCAAATCAACGGAACCTGGGGGCGCTGGCAGCTGCAAAAACTGGCCAAAACGGAATTGGAGGCAGGAGAGTATACCCTGAAACTTTTCTTTGTCAGACCCGGTATACAGATGGAATATGTGGAGTTTTCCCGTATTTAGTGCTGTTTTGTTTCCTGTTCCAAGTCCGGTGGTGTGATTTTCCGGTGTAAGAGTACAAGTGCCAATATGTTTGGAAAAACCATGATACCGTTGATCAGGTCTGTCACGGACCAGACGTATTCCATAGGCAGGATGGCACCAAAGAAAATCATAAGAATATAACAAAACTGATAAGCGCGGATGCTTTTGGTTCCCCAAAGGTACTCCGCGCCTTTTGCGCCTAAATGGCACCAGCCAATCAGTGTCGTGATGGCAAATGCAATCAGGGTTATGGTTAAAAAAGTATTGCCGCCAAAGGGGAAGGCGGTGAAGGCCGCACTGGTAAGCCCCGCTTCCGTAAAACCTTCGGCAGAGGAGGGGCGGCGCAGCAGATTGGTTATGATGACAAGACCGCTTAGGGCACACATGACAATGGTATCCCAAAAAACGGCAGTCATGGAGATAAGCCCCTGCCTGACCGGCGTGGTTTCCCCGGCGGAGCCGGCGGCAAGAGCGGCAGTACCGATGCCGGCTTCATTGGTAAAAAGACCTCTGGCAATCCCATATCTGGCAGCTACCAGAAAGGAACCGCCCAAAAGACCGCCGGATATGGCGTCCGGTGCAAATGCACTTTTTAAAATAAGGGATATTGCGGCGGGCAGATAGGAAATATTCATAAACAGCAAAATCATACAGGAAGCCATATAGAGAATGCTTAAAATGGGGACAGCCTTGGTACAAAAAGAGCCAATGGCTTTCACTCCGCCCAAAATGACCAGTCCGGTCACAAAGGCGACAGCCAGACCCACCCAGTGGGGCGGAAGCTGCCAAAGGGAGGAGGTGGCGTCGGTGATAGCGGAAACCTGAGTGGTGCAACCTACGCCAAAGGCGGCACAGAGCGTGCAGACAGAATAAAATTTGGCTAAGAAACGATTGTTCAGCCCTTTTTCCAACACATACATGGGGCCACCGGTCAGACTGCCGTCCTCCCGCTTTTGGCGGAAACGCATGGCCAGGTGACACTCCGCATAAGCGGTTGCCATGCCGAAGATGCCGGTAATCCAGCACCAAAACAGGGCTCCGGGGCCACCTGCCGCAATGGCGGTGGACACGCCCACAATATTACCGGTGCCAAGGGTGGCAGCAAGGGTGGCAGCCAATGTGGCAAAAGGATTCAGATTTCCCAAGGAGGCGGTATCTTTGGAGGAGACGGTATCTTTGGAAGGGGTGACAGAAAGACGGATGGCTTTGAAGGTATCTCTCTGTGGAAAACGTAATTTTATGGTAAAAAACAGATGGGTAGCGCATAATAAAACTAAGAGAGGACCGTTCCAAAGAAAGTTGTTCACAGCGGAAATAATGGAAAAAAGTGACATGGGATTCCCTCCGTAACATGTGCCGGAAGCAGCACCGGGTTACTGTAATATATGAAAGCAAAAGATAGGGTATGTTTATAAAAAATTTAGGAATGGTTTTTTTGTTTTTTATTGAAATCCATGTCATAAGTGTTATATTAGTAATAGAACAAATAAAAAGCAAGGAGGAGAGCTTATGAATATTTCGAAATTTACGCAAAAATCCATGGAGGCCGTG
>CAYRLN010000108.1:0-5798 GCA_964425065.1 uncultured Lachnospiraceae bacterium
TTCCGTGGTCAAACGTAAACTGTAGCCAAATATTATGGGCATGGGGAGCATTGTAATACTTTGTTACCCAAACCCCATGCTCTGCGGCAGTATGTCCTTTTAAGTTGAGATTCTTCCAGTAATACTCAAATATCGACATTCGGATTTTAATAGGATCCTCGATATCTTTCTTGTCCGTCAACATCGGATATGTTTCCGCCGTCCCGCGCAATTCCTCCGGAATCTCTGCCTCTTCCGCTTCTTGTCCTACATTTTCAGATGCCTGCACCTGCAAAGTAGGTAATATTACATTTCCCACCTTGTCAAATCGAAGTTTAATCGCATCTGTCAACATGGAAAATCTTCCAAATGCCCCCTCCATCATCTCTTCGTATTCTATATATTTTTCAGAGTCAAACGCTTCATCTACCTGAATTTTTGATTTTTCATTTTCCCCTATGAAATAAACAGGACTATTGGTATACGCCGGCAGATACCGCACCAGATTATAGGTGGGCTCAAACATCAATACTATGGCTAACACTACCAAAATCGGATTTACCAACAATTCAAACAACTTCTTCTTTTTCCTTGATACCACTTGGAACACCACAAACAGCACCGTAAAAATCGCCATGGTAATCATAGCATTCCTACACATGGTAAACACCGTCAGTGCCCAGATGACCCCGCCCAGAAGCACCCAGGGAACCGTCATAATAAAGGGGCGTCTTTTCAGTTTCATCAGATACCATTTCCCCAGCACTGCCAGGTAGGAAACCGTATAAAACAATGCATTGATATTACAGTTCGCATACATTCCCTCATACCGCAGTTCGTCATAGGGTCTGTACAGGCACGCCTGCCACTGGATATAGATAAAACCAAGAATAATGCCTTCCACCATGCCCGAAAACAGGCAATTCAACTGCTTCTGGCTGTAATTGGTCAGATAGAAAAGGCCAAACATCCACAAAAACCAGTAATACCAGGTTCCATCGTTGACGGAAAACACCATGAATAACATCATAGCCAGCCAGACGCCAAAGAAAGGCCAGTTCATATTGGGTTTTTTCTTCTCAATTACATACAAATAAAACATACGGATAAGGACAATACCGTAAATGCCAATGTTCCACACATTACATTCGATTCTGGTATCAAGCCAGTCCACCGCTGTCAGCCAGTTCATCAAAAACGGCCTCAAAATAAAGAATAGTACCACCCAAACCGCATAGGGGATTTTCAAAAAATCCTTTGCTTTGTAAGCCGTGAGAATAATAATCGCAAAAACAATTCCTGTATAATTTTTCATACCGAACTGTATATTGCCGTAAGCGCTTCCAATAATATGGTCCAGGTACATTAACCACGCAAAACAGGCGATGTAAACCAATCGCCGAAACAGCATCGCCCATGTGTCAGGTTTTTTCCAATCTTCCGGAATATGAGATTCTATCGTATTTTTGACTTTTGCAACGTCAATTTTTTTTATCATATCTGTAAGGTTGATTTCTTTGATAAATTTCATGTCTTTCCCCTTGCCATATATGCATTAATTCTCAATTTACATCTTAACTCTTTTGCGTTACCTTGTCAAACCAAGGATTATTCTTCCATTAATAAAAGGACCGGAAAATTCCGGTCCTTTTATGCATCGCGATATTTATTATTCCCACTTTTATAATATATAAAACCTACATAGCTTTAATATCAAGTCTGATTTTGTCCGCAATTCTTGCGATGTACTCACTATTAGTCGGTCTGTTCTTTCCGGATTCAATGCTGTAACCAAACAATTCCTGAAATGTATCTACGTTTCCCCTTATCCAAGATACCTCGATGGCATTTCGAATCGCCCTTTCCACCTTTTGGTCAGTAGTTTTAAATCTTTTTGCTACCACAGGATAGAGAAGCTTTGTTACACTTCCCACTTTCTCCATATCTCTGCCCGAAAGCAGAATGGCATCCCTCAAATAATGATACCCCTTTAAATGCGCCGGAACACCAATATCCAGCATAATCTTTGTTATGTATTTTTCTAATTCGATGTCAGTAACCTTAGCAATATCCACAATTTTCCCCTTTCACTCTGTCGAGTAATGCATGTTACCGCGATGCAAGATTATCCTATCATAGGTGTATATCTTTGAAAAGTCCTTTTCATCGCATGAATCGACACCGTAAAAAAACTTATATAGTTAAATTTCTTCCTTAATCAAGTAGATAGGGCGTTTTTTGACCTCCATATAGGTTTTTGCCAAATATTGACCAACAATGCCAAGACAAAACAATTGCACACCGCTAATCAAAGAAATAATGCACACCAAGGAAGGCCAACCGGATGTCGGGTCGCCAAAGATAGCCGTCCTTATTATAATGAAGATAATCAGTGCAACCGCCAGGAGGCAGAATACCACGCCTATCACTGCCGCAAAGGAAAGGGGCGCTGTGGAAAAGGCGGTAATTCCTTCCAGCGAATAGAGAAACAGTTTCCAAAAACTCCACTTTGTCTCGCCTTTCGCACGCTCTATATTTTCATATTCTATCCACTTGGTCTCAAATCCGACCCATCCAAATATTCCTTTCGTGAATCGGTTGTATTCTTCCATGGAGAGGATTGCATCCACTACCTGTCTGGTCATTAAACGGTAATCCCTGGCTCCGTCCATTATTTCCGTTCTGGAAATATGGCGCATTAATTTATAGAAATTTCTGGCAAAGAACGAGCGGATGGCCGGCTCCCCTTTTCTGCTGACTCTTCTGGTTGCCACGCAATCATATCCCTGTTCCAGCCCCTCAAACATTTCCGGCAGCAAAGCAGGAGGATCCTGTAAATCAGCATCCATGATTACCACATAATCTCCCTTGGATTTTTGCATTCCCGCATACATAGCGGCTTCTTTTCCGAAGTTTCTCGAAAAGGAAATCATACGGACACGGGAATCTTTTTCGTGCAGTTCCCTGATTTTTTCTGCTGTCCTGTCTTTCGAACCGTCGTTAATATATAAAATTTCAAATTCTAACTCTTTTGCCTTCAAAAACTCTTCGTTCTTGATAAATTCATTATAAAAATCTTCCACAGTATCCTGCTCGTTATAGCAGGGGACGATTGCGCTCAAATATTTCATGGCTTATCCTCTCCTTTATGATTTTTAGCATAACAAATTTTGGGAACATTGTCTATTGCGGTATACCGTGCTTGAAGAATTCATTAAATAATGTTATACTGTGTCCGGATTATTTTTCAGTCTAAATTTATTTAATGAGGTATCTGTCATGACTGCCTGGAAGGATTTGTTTCAAAATTCCATCTTGATTTCTGCAGCCACCGGTTGGTGTGTTGCCCAAATTTTAAAGACATTAATACATCTTTTCTTAACAAAGCAGTTTGTTGCCGAACGTCTTGTAGGCGACGGGGGTATGCCCAGTTGTCACTCCGCCACGGTATGTGCATTGGCAACCGCGGTGTGCTACGAGTACGGTCCCGGTGGTTTCGAATTTGCCATGGCTGCCATTTTTGCCATTGTAGTTATGCACGATGCCATGGGCGTCCGCCGCGAAACCGGTATTCAGGCAAAGGTTTTAAATGAAATGATTAAATTGTTTGAAGATATGGGAAGCAACATGGCTCCCCAGGATAAATTAAAGGAATTTGTCGGTCACACCCCGCTTCAGGTTATTATTGGCGGTGCTTTGGGCGTGGGTATTGCCTTGTTGGTATGTTTTCTTATGAATTAATTGTTTTCTTTTGTTTTTTTAGATTTTCTTAAATTTTAATTTTTTCAGCAAAAAAGGACATTTTGTAATGACGAATGTCTTTTTTTATGTTATACTTTTTTAGTCAAGAACTCAATTGACATGTTTGTATTATGCAAATGAAAGCGAGGATTATTCATGAAAAAGTTAAGAGTACTTCTGATGCTCGCTCTTGCCGGCACTTTAATGCTCGGCGGATGCGCAGGTACCGGAGATACCAATGAAGTGTTAAGTCCTGACGATATCGTAGTGACTCCTTCCTCTAATGTTGATGACCCTGTCGAATCTGAGGAGCCTTCCAGCGAACCTACATCCGACTCTAAGGTTGACTCTAACGAGCCTCCCGCAGAAGGTATGGTCAGAAGTTTCGTAACAGGCACTTGGATTACCGAAGAAGACGCCAACACCAGACCGATTGCTGTTATGTTCCCCACCGATAAGGGTTCACAGCCTCAGTACAATATTGGTGCTGCCGGCGTTCTCTACGAAGCAATGGAAGAAGGTAACATGTCCAGACAGATGGGTATTATCGAAGGATGGCAGGACATGGAGAAAATCGGTAACATCCGTAGCGGCCGTGACTATTACGGATACTGGGCTATGGAATGGGATTCTTTCTTCGTTCACTGGGGCGGACCTTATTATTTAGTAGATTTGGTAAGCCGTGATGAGTTTGAAAACCTGACCGCTACAACCGTAGGTACTGCCGATATCGGTGCTCCCTCCGTAGGTAGTCAGGCATTCTGGCGTTCTGACCCTCAGAACCCCAGCATTCACAATGGTTACACAGACGGCGCTAGTCTTGAAAGTGCCATGAAAAAACTGGATTATCAATTAGAACACCGTGATGAATATTATGTAGAGGATCATTTCAATTTTGCAGATGAGTTAAATACATTAGAAGACGCTCCCGGCGTATTCGATGCAGAAAAAATCGATCTCTCAAAAGTATTCCCCACCACCCGTTCTTCTCTTCAGTATGACGAAGAAGAAGGTGTTTATTACAAATTCCTGTACGGAAATGCTCAGGTTGATGAAGTAACCGGTGAGCAGCTTAGTTTCACCAATGTTATTGTCCAGAACACCAGATGGGAATATCGTCCCGACAATAAATACCTGTATTTCTATGTTGTAGACGATACAATGGATGGATATTACTTTACACAAGGTAAAGCAATCCATATCACTTGGGAAAAGACCAGTGATTATGCTCCCACCAGATACTATGACGATAACGGAAACGAAATCGAAATCAATCCCGGAAAAACATACATTGCTATCGCTCAGGAAGGCAGAAACGTAATTTGGGATTAAATTCAGACAATCAAAAAGGTAAGCCAATGCGGCTTACCTTTTTTATTTCATTATATGCTATGTTTCAGGCAATCTTATTCGCCCAACCCGCTGTCCACCAGTTGAACCAATTTTTTCAGTGCTTCTTCCTCATCCACGCCTTCACAAGTGAATTCGATTTCATCCCCACATTTTACGCAGGCACCTAAAACACTGAGAACACTCTTTGCATTTGCCGTATTTTCTTTTACGGTAAATGTAATAAGAGATTTAAACTGCATTGCCTCTTTACATAAGATTCCTGCAGGTCTCAAATGCAAACCTGTAGGGTTTTTTATAACCACCTTCTGCTTTACCATCGTAAACACCCTCCTTTATACCGATTAAAACATAATATCCTGAATCAGGTTTGCCAGTCTTTCTGCTTCACGGCTGATCTGTTCTTTGTCTTTACCCTCTATCATAACCCTTACAAGCGGCTCCGTTCCGGAAGGACGAATCAGCACTCTTCCTTCACCCGCAAATTTATTTGTAATCTCTTCGATTGCCGCTGCAATTTCCGGATATTCCATATAATGCTCTTTTTTATGGTTAGGCACTTTTGCGTTAACCAATGCCTGCGGAAGTACCTGCATGATTTCTGCCAATTCAGACAGTTTCCTACCGGTTTCCACCATTACCTGTAAAAGGTGGAGAGCACTCAAAAGACCGTCTCCCGTTGTGTTTTCATCCAGGAAGATGATATGACCGGATTGTTCTCCGCCAAG
>CAYRLN010000109.1:0-5748 GCA_964425065.1 uncultured Lachnospiraceae bacterium
ACAAAAATGGTTGGTCTGCTGGGGGGTATTGGTTTCATAACCTTACTGATGTGTGTATTAAACTTAATGGCTTTTAATACCATCAAAGAGTACAACCACTCCATCCAAGAGAAGGTTCTTGAACTGGAAGAAATCAGTGCGGTACGTGGTGATATATCAGAAGTGGCCGAAGAAGTGGACTATTTCTTGTATAAGAATGATATAAAGATTGACGGAACCTATATTTTTAATATTATTTTGGTTATAATAGCTATAATAGTGACGTTGTCTTCTATCCTTGTGTCTATGAAGATGATTGTTACGCCGACAAAGAAGGTTAGTAAGACACTGGAAGAAATTGTTGACAGCATTAACAGAGATGAGGGTGATTTGACAGCCAGAGTCAATGTAAAAGCTAACGGTGAAATCGGACAGCTGGCAAAAGATATCAATGTTTTCGTGGAATTGTTACAGCAGTATATGCTTAATATGCGCGAGAGTTCCGATCGGATGCTGGATTCACTGCAGGTTGTTTCCAAAGAGGTGGAAGAATCAAACAACAGCGTTACCAACGTGTCTTCAGCAACAGAAGAGTTGGCAGCGAGTATGGAAGAAGTTTCTGCAACCGTTCAGCAGATTGCATCCGGAAGTACGAATGTATTAGGTCAGGTACAGGATATCAGCCAGAATGCAGATTCCGGGGTAAAAGCAATTGATGAGTTACAGGCACGTGTAGTAACCATGCGTGAAAACGTACTGAGCAGCAAGAATACGGCTACAGATGTAATCGAAGATATTCAGGCATCTTTGGAAGTTTCCGTGAAAGAAAGTAACAGTGTAAAACAGATTCAGGATCTGACAAACGATATCTTAAGCATTGCAGGACAGACGAACCTGCTTGCTCTCAACGCTTCCATTGAGGCGGCTAGAGCCGGTGAGGCGGGAAGAGGCTTTGCAGTAGTTGCAGAAGAAATCCGTGTATTGGCAGATAACAGCCACCAGGCAGCAAACAGCATTCAGGACATCAGTAACGTGGTTATTGCAGCAGTAAATAAACTGGTTAAAGATTCCAATCGTATGTTGGAATTTATGGATACCAATGTGTTGAAAGACTATGATAACTTTGTGGAAATCATGAATCAGTATCAAAAAGACGCAGAAACGTTAAACGAAATGTTTGATAGTTTTGCAACCCAGGCTGCAAGTATGGCAGATACTATGGAAAATATGAATTCCGGTATTAATGATATTGCAACAACGGTTGATGAAAGTGCGAACGCGGTATCCGCAGTTGCAGCAGATGCTTCTGATTTGGTATCCGCAATGATGGATATTCAAAATGAAACGAATAACAATCGTCAGGTATCAGAAGATTTGGTTGAAATCGTAAATCGCTTTAAGAAATTATAAAAGTAAAAAACAAAATGAAACAGGAAATGCCGCCTCGTATGAAATACGGGGCGGTTTTTTATGGAAGGGTGAATTTATAAGAATCTGTAAGCTGTCATGTTGACGAAAAAAAGAAAGCGTGATAGAATTAAAAAAATCACAAAAGGCTGTGAAAAGAAGAGTAGATAATAAGATATGTCACAGAGAGCCTGCGGTTGGTGAGAGCGGGTACAGAAGGTGTTATTGAAAATGGTCTTGGAGCTGCGTACCGACTACGATTCTGTCAGAGGATTTTTTCGTATAGGCTACGACGGGAATGCCCGTTACAGCATCAGAGTATCGAATGTAAATTCCGTACTTGCTAAGGTCTGTACCGTGAGGTGCAGGTGAATTAAGGTGGTATCACGAAGCGGTAGCTATCGTCCTTGAAATAAACACAAGGAGGGTAGTTTTTTTTATAGCAAAACAGGTATCAGAGAAAGAAACGGGAGCGTGAAATATGCGTTATGTAAAACCCCATTATTACGATGCGTTTCAGTGCATTGCAGATAAGTGCCCGGACACTTGTTGTGCGGGTTGGCAAATTGTAATTGATGAAGAAAGTTTAGAGAAATATGCAGGAAGCGATGATGCGTTCAGTGACCGTCTGAAAAAATCCATTGACTGGCAGGAAGGTGCCTTTCTTCAATATAACAGACGGTGCGCCATGTTGAACGAGGAGAATCTGTGTGATTTGGTGACGGCCAAGGGCGAAGGATGGCTGTGTAAAACCTGTGATTGTTATCCCAGGCACACAGAAGAATTTGACGGTGTGCGTGAAATGTCTCTTTCCCTGTCTTGTCCCGTGGTTGCGGAAATGATATTAAACTGTGAAGAAAAAATCCGGTATCAAATACAGGAAAATGACGAGCCTGACCCGCTGGAAGAGGAGTTTGAAGATTTTGATTTCCTGTTGTTTACACAGCTGGAGGATGCCAGAAATGTAATGTTTTCTATTGCGCAAAACAGGGAACTGGCAATGGAAAAGCGTATGGCGGTCATTTTGGAAATGGCGGCAAAATTGCAGAATTCTCTGGACGAAGGCAGAATTTTCGATATGCAGGGTGTGGTGGAACAGTATGCGGATAACCCAGCAATACCGGAATTGCTAAGCGGAGAGAAAAGGTATGATAAAGTAAAGAAACATTTTAGGGTCTTCTTTGAATTGGAACGCTTGCGAGAGGACTGGAGCAGTGTTGTCCAAAATACAGAAGATGGTTTGTATGCACAGGGATTCCGCAATTATTCGGATATTACAGAAGCATTTAACAGGATATATGTCAGTGGAATCGGGGAAAAGAAGTGGGAAATATTCCTCGAGCAGATATTGATGTTCTTTCTTTATACCTATTTTTGCGGGGCAGTCTATGATGAATGCATTTATAGCAAGGTGGCGCTTTCCGTATTTTCCGTTTGCTACATTCAGGAATTCATTATGAGTGAGTGGCATAGAGGCGGAAAGACCATTACACAGGAGAAGTGTATGAATCTGGCATATCGCTATGCCAGGGAAGTGGAACATTCCGATGTCAATCTGAATTTGATGGAGGAGTGGTTTATGAAGAATTTTGATGAAAAATTTTGAAAAATAAAGTGAGGTAAAATGATGAAAAAAGCAAATTTTAAAGCATTACTTCCTGTTGGAGTGTTTTTGGTGCTTTACCTTGGACTTGGTATTTTATTTGAGTATGTTTTGAAAATTCCTATGGGATTTTATAATATTCCGATTGTGGTTGTTTTTCTGATTGCGCTGCTTGTAGCCTGTGTTCAGAACCGCAGCATCAGTTTGGATGAAAAATTTGCAATTATGTCCCGCGGCGTGGGAGATAAAAATATTGTAACGATGATATTGATTTTCATGGCAGCAGGTATTTTTGTGGGCGTTGTGGGAAGAAGCAGTGCGGAAAGTGTGGCATATTTTGTACTCTCTTTTATTCCGGCAAATCTGGCGGTGATTGTTTTGTTTGTGGTAAGCGCCTTTGTTTCGCTGGCGATGGGCACTTCTGTGGGAACGATTACTCTGATTACGCCCATTGCGGTTGCGGTGGCGGAAAGTTCCGGTTTTGGAATTCCTCTCTGTGTGGGTTCCGTTGTGGGTGGTGCGATGTTTGGCGACAATCTGTCCTTTATTTCGGATACTACGATTGCAGCGTGTAACGGACAGGGATGCGCCATGAAAGATAAGTTTAGAGCAAACTTTGGTATTGCCCTTCCGGCGGCTTTGGCAACAATCGTTGTTCTGGCAATAAGAACGGTGGGGGCAGATGTGGGAGAAGCGGTAATCGGTGAGTACAATCTGGTTCAGGTGCTTCCGTATCTGCTGGTGCTTCTCGGAGGTATTATCGGTATTAACGTATTTGTTGTACTGTTGATTGGTATTGTCAGCGGAGCGGTTATTATGCTTTCTACGGGGGCAGTGGAATTTACGGAGTTGCTGCCTGCTATGGGAGAAGGCGTATCCGGTATGTTTGAAACATCTATGGTTGCTATTTTGGTAGCGGCGATTTGCGCCCTGATTGAAGAATACGGCGGCTTTGCAGCCCTTCTTCAACTGATTAAAAAAGTGTTCAAAGGGAAAAAGGGCGGTCAACTTGGTATGGGATTGTTGGTAGGAGCCATGGATATTGCTACGGCGAATAATACAGTGGCGATTGTAATGGCTAACCCTATTGCGAAGGAGATGGCGCAGGATTATGATATTTCGCCCCAAAAAGCAGCATCTCTCCTGGATACCTTTTCCTGCATTTTTCAAGGAATTATTCCATATGGTGCGCAAATGCTGGTGGCAATTTCATTGGCTGCAGAGCAGGGGCATGCTGTGTCTGCTTTTCAGATTATCCCCAATTTGACTTATCCTTTTATGCTGCTTATCAGTTCTTTGATTTTTGTGTTTTTTATTCCCGAGAGAGAGAAATAAGAAAAAAGCCGTTATGTATTGCATAACGGCTTTGTTTGTTTATTTGGTTGCAAAGTAATAATAAAGACGCATTAAAAACTGTGTATTCGTAGGATTGGGGCGGTTAGGATTCACGCTGTTTTTGAACAGTGCACTTATATATTCCATATTACCGCGTTGCCATGCGGTCACGATAGCGTGGCGGATGCAACGTTCTACACGACTGGAGTTTGTAGCGTATTTACGCCCGACGTCAGCGTAAAGGCCATCTACTATTTTTATGGTAGATTCTTCCGGATTGGCCAAAATTAATTGGATGGCGTAGGTGATGTACTTGAAGCCCGAAAGATTTGCGGGGACGCCGATACATAATAGTACATCTTGAATTTCTCTTGCGCTGCAGCTGTCTGTAGAACTTTCATGTTCGCTCATAAATTATTCTCCCTTTGTAGTGAAAGTATTGTTTGTTCACAAAAAAATCATATTCCAAATATTGACAAGAAAATATATTTTCGTTAACATTTTTTATGTAAAAATTATGTAAAAAAATGTCATCAATGACACAAAAAAGGAAACAAAAGAGGAAACATGTTAAGTAAAACATTAAAAGAACTAATGAACGATAAGAATATGTCGTTGCAAGAGTTGGCAGAACGGGCTGATGTACCTTTTGAAACGGTGCGCAATATATATTATGGTAAAGTGACGGACCCCAAAGTATCTACCCTGATGAACATTTCCAATGTATTCCAGATTTCGGTTAATTATCTTATGGGAAAAAGCCTTTACTCCCCCGAGGAACAGGCTTTAATCCGAAACTATCGCAAATGTGGGGTGCACGGGAAGAGTATTGTAAATCTGGTAGCGCGATATGAGGCAAATACTGCAAGAAGTGAACGGGAAAGTAAGGAGAAACATAAAATTCCGTGCCTGCTTCCCATAAAGGTCAAGGACGGTTTCATTTATGACAGTAATGAGGTCTTGGAAATCGAAACATCAAACAAGGAGGCCTATACTTCCATACAAATTACCAGTCATGCTTATGCCCCTGTTTATTGTAAGGGGGACCGGATTTTGATTGCAGACAGATTCCCGGATAATGGAGAAAAAGGGGTGTTTGTAAAAGATGGCAAAGGTTATATCCGGCAATTTATTGAAACGGATAAGGGATATATATTGAAAAGTGTGAATGGCCGTGAAGCCGCACTGGAATTTAAACGCTTAGACGGCGTGGATTGTATCGGGACCTGTGTGGGCGTTGTCATGGAATAAATATGTTGCTCCTGCGAATTGTTATGGATTCGCAGGAGTTTAAATTTCAAAAAAAATCCTTTGAAAATTCACAGTTTTTTCACAAGGTTGGACTAGACTGGGACAACGAGGGTGGGAGAAAGGAACAGACAATGAGACAAATAACGAAAAAAATTATGACAGTCTTCATGGTA
>CAYRLN010000110.1:0-5734 GCA_964425065.1 uncultured Lachnospiraceae bacterium
AGCAAATGCAAAGAAAGAAAAGGAAGAAGGCTACCTTAGTGCAAAACTGACTTATGAAACAGCGTTAGCTGAGGCAGAGCAGGCGAAAGAGAACTATGAGGCAGCCATGGAGCAGGCCCGGGCAGAGTACGAAGAACTTTTGGATGCAAAAGAGGATGCGGAAGAAAATTTGGAGTTGTTTGAAGCAACTGTGGGTGATGGGTATTTTTATGCTTCTACCAGCGGCAGTGTTATGAGAGTGAATTGCCGCGCCGGAAGTTACTTGCAGGCGGACTCTACGGTGGCAAGTTACAGCGACCTGAGTCAGGTGACAGTAACCGTTTCCGTGGATCAGGAAGATATTGCAAATATAGCAGTGGGTGACAGCGCAATTGTATCCGACTCAGATGGTGCAATGTGGCAGGCGGTTGTGACGGAGATAAATCCTGTTTCATCTTCCAGTAGCCGTACTTCCGTTACCTATTCCGTAATTGTTCAGATAACCGGTGATACCAGTAATGCATCGGCGAACACACAGGTGACAGTAATCTTTGGGATGGGAGGCATGACAAATGAAAAAGTTAACTAAAAAGAAAAAAAGACGGATTCTCATTGTAATTGCCTTTCTGGTTTTAATAGGAGCAGCGGTTTATACCGTAGTAATCCAGCCTCTTTTACAAAAAGAGAACTGGGTTTATAAAGAAGAAACGGTAAGCAAGGGAACATTGACCGTGGGCGTGGCAGAAGGGGGAAACCTGGAATACGGAATCACAAGCCAGCTTTATGATTTGAATTTGACGGTCAGTGAGAGCAGCTCGGATGATGACGAGGATGAAGATGATGAGGAAACGGTCACAAGATATCTGGAAGTGGAAGAGGTGTATGTGGCTCCGGGGCAGAGAATTACAGAAGGAGAACCCATCCTCAAATTTACAAACGACAGTATCTCGGATGTAAGAAAGTTGCTGCAGGCGGCCTTGGCTGACGCGAAGGTTACATATGTGGAAGCACAGACAGAATATACACTGTCTAATCTTCAGGCGCAGTTGGATTATGAATCCGCCATGCTTTCCAAGGAGTATGCGGATACGATTTATGTAAATGGAAAACAATCCATCAGCGACAATATTACATTACTGACGATTGAATTACAGCAATTGCAGGACAACAGAGAAACTCTTTTGGAGAACTATGAGACTTCAGTGGAAAGCTATCAGGAAGCATTGGAAAACTATGTCAGTGCAAAAGAAAGTATAGATGCACTCGGATACGACAACATACATGTCAGCATCGACTACCAGAAGAAATACTTGAATGCAAAGAGCCAGTATGAGTCTGCAACGGAAAGAATGGAGCAGGCGCTGGAAAAGATGAATGACAATGAAGAAAAAATTGCCGGTCTGATATCTCAGATTGGGCAGGCACTGGAGAAACGGACTATTGAAGAATTAGAAAATGAGCAGACATATGAAGATGCAAACATGGCAGCCAAAATTGCTGAATTGGAATATGCCGCTACCGTGGAGAGTCTGAAGGAAGATTTGACAGAGGCAGAAGACGAATTGAATGCAATTATCGAACAGCTCAGCGCCTTTGAAGAATTTGTAGGTGAAGAAGGCATTGTGTATGCCATAGGAAGCGGGATGGTAACGGAAGTGGGTTATGAAGCCGGTGATTCCCTGATCCGGGAAGGCGTTATTGTTTCCTTTGCAAAAGCGGAAGATATGACCATTACGGTGGATGTGTCCCAGGAGGATATTGTCAATCTGGCTATTGGGGATGACGTAAAAATCGAGTTTTCTGCCTATCCGGACACTGTGTATGAAGGAATAATCAGTGCGATGGTGACAACAGAAACTTCTGCAGGAAGTTCTACGGTAAGTTATCCGGTAACCATTTCCGTGCAGGGAGATACTTCTGCATTATACAGTGGCATGACGGCAGACATTACTTTTGTAACAGAAGAAAAAGAAAATGTTCTTTACGTGTCAAGAAAAGCCATTGTGGAAGAAAACGGAAAAACTTACGTTTATACAGATAATGCGCTGGGACAGAAAGTACTTTGTCAGGTGCAGACAGGAATTAGTAATGGTGTTTCCACAGAGATTATTTCCGGTTTGGATGCCGGAGACAAAATATACATCCGAAGTCAGGCAAGCGGAGAGATAGGAGGCGGGGATTCTGAATGAAACAAAAAATAAAATGGAATAAAAAAGCAGTTCTCGCGCTGATTCTTTTAGCAGTAATTCTTTTGGCTTTGGTGATAGGGCTTGCAATCAAAAGTAGTCTGTCAGAAAGTGGGCAAGTGACCTATAGGGAAGTAGAAACTGTTTATGGAGACCTAACCGTAGGCATTACGGAAAGCGGCTCTGTGGATATTGGTACAGTAGAACAGACCTTTGATTTGGATATCAGCGAACTGGTAAGAGCCACCGTGTCATCTTCAAGCGGAGGTTCCGGCTCCGGCGGAAATGCAGGCGGTATGATGGGCGGCGGCCAGAGTGGCGGCATGGATATGTTCAGCCAGATTTTCAATTTTGCAGGACAGAGTGGTCAAAATACCACCGGAGAAAGTGATTCCATCGAGATTACGGAAGTAATGGTCTCTGTCGGTGAGTACGTGGAAGAAGGCGATGTGCTGTATGTATTGGATGAGGAAAAAGTGGAAGAACTGAGGGAGAGACTGCAGTCAGATGTGGAAAAAGCTTCCGCAGACCTTGAGTTGGTATATGCACAGCAGGAAGAGAGCAGACAGAGTGCAAAACAGACATTGGATTCCAGTTTGGCGTATGGTGAGTATGCTCTCACAGAATACAACCGGACAATTACTTCATTGACAGAAGCAGTGGAAGAAAAGCAGGAAGCGCTGGCAGTGGCAAAAGAAGAATTGCAATTATATAAAAGCCGCCTCTTAACGGCACAGGAGGATTACGCCAATGCGCTGAATCTTTTAGCAAATGCCACATGGTGTGTGGAGAACACGGATAAAGTAAATAACACATATATGTATGTGAAATATGTGGAGTTACAGACACAGGCACAATCTAATGTGACAACATTAGAAAATCAAATATCCCAGCTGGAACGTAGCATTGAGAGTGCAGAAAGCCAGGTGGAGAATTTAACCACAGAGTTGGCAAAGGCAAAACGTTCTCTTGCAACCGGAAAATTAACCGCAAAACAGACCTATGATCTTAGGTTGTTGGCTTACGAGAACGCCCAGGAAACCTATAACATTGCTATTTCCTACTTAGATGAGAATGCAGTGGAGCAGGAGGATACTTATGCGGCGGCAGAAGAACGCTGGGAAGAATTTGGAAGCCAGATAGACGGAAACAGTGTATGTGCCACTTATAGTGGTGTGATCACAGACGTTGCCTTAGCGGTTGGCGATTCCCTAAGCACCGGCAGCAGTCTGATTACCTTATATGATTTATATGATGTGACAATGACCGTAACAGTGGCAGAGGATGATATGACAGATATCATGGTAGGTTCAATGGCCAACGTGTCTTTCACGGCATATCCGGATCAGGTATTTTCAGCGGTAGTCAGTGAAATCGGGGATGCGACTTCTTCAAGCGGAGAGATAACCTATGATGTTACGGTGTCCCTGCAAGGCGATGTAAGCGGTTTGTATCAGAGCATGACCGGGGAAATTACTTTTATTACAAAAGAGACAAAAGAGGTACTGTATGTGCCCAACCGTGCTATCATCCGTAAAAGTAACAAATCTTACGTGAAAGTAAAAGAAAACGGCAATGTGAAAACGGTGGAAGTAGTAACCGGATTTTCAGACGGTGTAAATGTCGAAATCAAGGAAGGGCTCTCAGAGGGTGACGTAGTGCTGATTGAGAGTAAGGTGGAAGATTGATGAGACTATCCGAAATATGCAGATTAGTGTGGCTGAACCTGTCACAAAATAAATTTAAAGTTATCCTTACTTCCATTGGTATCGTAGTAGGTTCTGCAACGATTATGTTGGTTATTGCAATCGGTACCGGTGGTAAAGAAGAAGTAGCAGAACAGTTTAAAAATTTAAATGCCGGAGCGATTGATATCTCTTACGAAGGTGGCAGCGGATCCTTCACAAGCGGAATTTCTTTCGGCGGTACTTCCGGTGGAGGAGGAAGAGAATCAGGCAGTTCCTCCGGTGGAGGAAGAGGAGGTTCGTCGGAAACATTAGGCGGCGGAGCCATGTCTGCTATGCCTTCCATGCCTTCCGGTGGCGGTGATTCTTCCATGCAAGGCGGAGCTATGGAAAGTTTTGGCGGCATGGGAAACATGGGCGGTATGGGTAACCTGTTTGGAAACATGTTTGGCAGCAGCGAATCGGACCGTATCAATCAGGAAGATATTACTCTGGATACGGATGACATGGAGGAATTGCAGGTTTTTGTTCCCGGATTATCTGATGCGACAATTTCTTATTCCACCAGTGCAGCAGTGGAAGGCGGAGAACTGGAAAGTTCCGCGTACTATACAATTGCCGGTGTACAGAGTAATTATGCTGATATGAGTAATCTGACTATGGCCATCGGTGATTTCCTGACTGAGGAAAATGACGAAAACAAAGAAAAAGTTTGCGTGCTTGGTTATTCCGTGGCAAAAGAGATTTTTGGAAGTGCCTATGATGCTTACGATGAGCAAATTTATATTGACGACAGACCTTATGTGGTAGCAGGTGTCTTAAATGAGATGGGTACGGTGGCATCGGGAATCAGTCCGGATACAGCTATTTTTATTCCCTATGAAACCGGAATTAAATATATAACAGGAACACAAATCAGCCCTACCATCACCGTAATTGCAGAAGATGTAAATGGTGTAGATCAGGTAATTGCCGATGTGGAAACCGTGCTATTGGATTTATACCCAAATGCAGAATTTACTATCTCTGATGCGGGTAGCAAGATGGAAGCGGCATCCGCTTCAAATGAAACACTGACACTGCTATTGATTTCCATGGCGGTCATTGTCTTTATTGTTGGTGGTATCGGCATTATGAACGTTCTCTTTGTATCTGTAAAAGAACGAACAAACGAAATTGGTATTTTAAAGGCGATTGGTTGCTCACGAAAAGATATCTTGTTGGAGTTTTTGTTGGAAGCAGCATGTATGAGTTTCGTGGGAGCAATCATCGGAGTGTTGGTTGCTTTGGGAATTACTCCTATTGTGGAGAGTTTGGGTGTACGTGTGGAACTTTCCGTAAGCGGTGCAGGACTTTCGTTGATATTTGGTGTAATTACAGGTTCTGTATTTGGATTCTATCCCGCATATAAGGCGTCCAGATTAGTACCGGTAGTAGCACTTAACCAGGAATAAGCAGGCATAAGGAGCGGTATCGAGATGAAAAAAAGATGGAAAATTTTAATATGCTTGCTTGTCATCTGCGCAGTTGGCGTAGCAGCAGTATTCTTTGTCCGCAGCAGTACTACTGTCACCGGGGAAACCCAGACTGTGGCAGTACAGGCAGGCATTGGTGAAAGAATAGAGTATGCGCAATTGACGGCTGTCAGAGGGAATGAGATTACCTATCTTTTGGCGGAGGAAAGTGGAAGCGTCAGTATTGAAAAAACGGAAGAAAAAGAGGGCCGTAATCAGCAGACCCGCGAAGAAGGAATGAGCTGGGACGGTAGTGGTATGCCGAATATGGGAAGCGGCGAGATGCCAGACATGGGAAGTAACGGTATGTCCGGCATGGGAAGCGGCGAGATGCCAGACATGGGAAGTAACGGTATGTCCGGCATGGGAA
>CAYRLN010000111.1:0-5721 GCA_964425065.1 uncultured Lachnospiraceae bacterium
CTATACCCCTTGCTGTGGGTAAAGTGAAAAAGATTAAGCACGAGATTGATACGGCAGACATTTTTAAAGAGTAACAATTAGAACGGAGGCAGGTATGCTAGCTTCATTAAAAAAGAAAGAAACTTATACGCATTATTTCAAAACGCTGAAGTTTTCCCTTTATTGCATGACGCATCCTTTAGATGGATATTGGGATTTGACTCATGAAAAGAGAGGTTCTATAGCGGCTGCGAATACCATATTGATTTTGACGCTGGTGGCAAGATTGACAAAGTTACAGTATACCAGTTTCCTGTTCCAGAAAGTGTACTGGGAAGGCATTAACATCTTTTTATATCTGGCAAGTGTATTGTTCCCTCTGGCACTCTGGTGCGTGGGCAACTGGGCGCTTACCACATTGTTTGACGGAAAAGGTACATTAAAGCAGGTATATATGGCAACCTGCTATGCCATGGCTCCCTATCCGCTGCTGCAGATTCCCCTTACCATTTTAAGTAACATGGTAACGGTGGAAGAAGGTGCATTTTATTCCGTAATCAGCGGATTCTCCCTTGTGGCCTGCGGTGTTCTTATCGTGCTGGCAATGATGCAGATTCACGAGTACACCATATCAAAGACAATAGGGTTTACCGTAGGTTCCCTTTTTGCAATGCTGGTTATGGTTTTTATACTCCTTTTGTTCTTCAGTATGATCAGCCAGGGTATTGCTTATTTCGTTTCTCTTGCCAGGGAGATAATATTCCGAATGTAGTAGTTGGAGGATGAAAAATCATGAAAAAGGATAAAGCAGTAAGAAAACAGGAATTGAAAACTGCCTTAATAAAGAAATTAAAGAGTCTCATCGGTCCCATGATTATCCTTCTGATTATTGTGGTGGGTGCACTGGTAATTGCACTGTACCAAGAGGAAGCAGAGCCCGAAGAAATCGTAAAAGTAAATGCTTACGAGGGAAACGGCGGAGAGATTGTACTTGAGAACGAAGAATTAAGACTCGTAATGGACGAGGATACAACCCAGTTTTACCTCGAAGTTAAGGATACCGGAGAAATCTGGAAGTCCAATCCCGACGGCGCTGCGGATGATACAAAGGCGCTGAAACAGGAAAAGGAAAAATTACAGTCCACCGTGCTTCTTACCTATAGCACCATGAACGGTGTAGATACGCTCTACAATAACTATAAGTACAGTATGCAAAACGGAATCTACGAGATAGAGCAGGGTGAAGATTATATTAAAATTTATTACTCGATCGGTGATACGGAAAAGGTTTATCTGATTCCACCCGTAACAACGGAAGTCCAAATGGACGAGTGGAGAAGTAAGATGGACACGGACGGTTCCATGATGGTGCAGAGATATTATAAAAAATATGATATCAATGACCTTGGAAAGAATGACGACAAAGAAGAACTTCTGGCAAATTATCCCATTTTGGAGACAGAAGTGATTTACGTCCTTCGTGATACCACAAAAGACAATGTAAAATCAAAACTGGAACAAATCTTTACATCGGTCGGTTATGATGAGACAAATCTGAAAGAAGACCAGACTTATGATTTGTCCATTAAGGTTTCTGATAAACCGGTATTTAATGTGAATGTAATTTATCGTCTGGAAGGCAATGATCTGGTAGTGGAAGTGCCTATGGACGAGATTGAATACAAAGAAGATTATCCGTTGCTTTACCTGTCGGTGCTTCCTTATTTTGGGGCGGCGGGAACAGAGGATGAAGGATTTATTCTGGTGCCGGAAGGCGGCGGAGCCCTCATCAACTTTAATAACGGAAAGGTTGCACAGAGCAATTATTACGCAAATATATACGGCTGGGATATGGCGCAGGTCAGAACAGCATTGGTACATGAAACAAGAGCGTATTATAGCGTATTCGGAATGTCCAGGGGAGACAATTCCTTCCTCTGCATTTTGGAAGATGGTGCACCTTATGCATCCATTCAGGCGGATATAAGCGGACGTAACCACAGTTATAACTATGTAAATGCAATTTACAATGTCACACACCGTGAACAGTATGACGTATCCGACAAATACAACGGTGAAATGTACGTATATGAACCCACCATTCCCCAGGAGGACCTGGTTACCAGATACCGTTTTGTGGATTCCGGCGACTATGTGGATATGGCTATGGCTTACAACGAGTATTTGGTTGAAAAGTACGGCGAAGATTTCACTTTGAATGAGGATACCGATACACCGGTAAATATTGAGATTTTAGGTGCGGTGGATAAGGTAAAACAGGTAGTGGGTATTCCCGTTTCCCGACCTTTGAAATTGACTTCCTATGATGAGGCACAAAATATCATCAGTGAGCTTGTGGAAGAGGGCGTGGCGAACATGTCTGTGAAATACACCGGTTGGATGAACGGCGGTGTAAAGCAGAAGATGCTGAATGATGTGGATTTGATATCTGACTTGGGAAGCAAAAAGGATTTGCAGGGACTTATCGATTATGCCAATGCAAACGGCGTAGATATTTACCTTGACGGTATTACGGATTATGCCTTTGACAGTGATGTCTGGGATGGTTTCGTGGCAGCTTTCCATGCGGCAAGACTGGTAAGTAAAGAAAAAGCAGAACTGTATGAGTATTCTACCGTTATGTATGGCCAGAGAGATGACCTTGACCCTTACTATCTGCTGAAAGCATCCGTGGCAAAACAAATGGCAGAGAACTTACTGGAAGCAACCGAGAGTTATGGTGCAGGTGTTTCATTCCAAAATATCGGTATGGATTTATCCTCCGACTTTAACCGGAAAGCGACACAGTCCAGACAGGCTGCGCTGGAAGTCCATGCTGACATTTTGAAAGGGGCAAGTGATGCCGGTCAGAATATCATGATCAATATGGGTAATGATTATGCCATTGCTTATGCAGATATAGTTACCAATATGGATCTTGACGGTTCCGAATATACCATCATTGATAAGGCGGTACCTTTTTATCAGTTGGCAATTCACGGTTATGTAAATTATACAGGGGAATCCTTGAACCTGACACAGAATTTCGAGGAAGAACTTTTGAGATCTGCGGAATATGGCGCGGGCTTATCCTTTACATTTATGGAAGAGACAGCGTTCGTTCTTCAAAAGACTTTATATACACAGTACTTTGGTGCGGATTATGACGCATGGCATGACAGAATGATGGAAATCTATACAAGATACAATCAGGAACTGGGCCATGTATTTAATCAGAGAATGGTTGACCATGAATGGCTGACCGGAAATGTATCCTGCACCACTTATCAGGATGGTACAAAGGTGTATGTAAACTATGGTTATGAAGATTATAAGGCTGGCGGAATCACAGTCACAGCCAGAGATTACGAAGTGGTAAAATAAAAGGAAGGAAAGAAAGGATTGTTGATATGAAGAAACAAAGTAAAGTAGCGGGTCTTCAGAAGCGAAAAGCGATATCAGGTTATCTGTTTATCATGCCTTTCATCATAGGCTTTCTGGCATTCATGGTGAAACCCTTCTTTCAGTCCCTTTATATGAGTTTCTGTAACGTAGGAGTAAGTGGTAAGGGTATTGATATGGTATTTTCCGGTCTGACAAACTATGTCAGAGCTTTTACCATCGATACAGAGTTTAACACTTTGTTGGCGGAAGAATTGGGTTTTATGGCAATCAATACAGTGGCAATCATGGTATTCAGCTTTTTTGTGGCACTTATTTTGAACCAGAAATTTAAAGGAAGAGCTTTTGTACGTGCGGTGTTCTTTCTGCCGGTTATTCTTTCTTCCGGTGTTATTTTAGGTATTGAGACAGACAACGCGCTTCTTGCAAGTATTGAGACAGCGATTGAGGAAAATACAAACGGCGCAAGTATTACGGCAGCCATTCAGAATATTCTGGTTACGGCAGGTATCGGTTCCTCTGCATTCGAGAAGGTATTTGAGATTGTAGACGGTATCTATGATGTAGCGATTTCATCCGGTATCCAGATTATCATTTTCCTGTCCGGTTTACAGACGATTCCGGACAACATGTACGAGGCAGCCCAAATTGAAGGCTGTACCTCTTGGGAAAGTCTTTGGAAGATTACATTCCCGATGATTAGTTCACTTTTCCTGGTAAACCTGATTTATACCGTCGTCGATTTCTGTATGAGGTCGGATAATGAGGTTATGGAAAAGATCAGTGAGACGATGATAGCCAATTTGGATTACGGTTTCTCATCGGCGATGGCATGGATTTACTTTGTAATTGTTATTGCTGTCTTAGGATTAATCTCACTTATTCTTTCGAAGGTGGTGTACTATTATGAGTAAGACGATGACATTAAAACAAAAAAGAAGTATGTTTTGGGAACGGAACAGAAAATCCGGCGGACATTTACTGAAGAAGACGATAGGCAGTTACGCTTATAAGCTGGTAAGAATGCTGATGTTATTTGGTATGTGTTTTTTGATCTTGCAGCCCATATTCAATAAGATTTCCATCAGTTTCATGGCGGAAGAGGATTTGTATAATCCTATGGTAATTGCCATTCCGGAAAATTTTACCACCGGAAATTACCAGTTGGCGGCACAGTTTATGAGTTATGGTACGGCGTTTAGAAATACGCTTATCACATCCCTTACAATAGCTATTTTACAGATTGCGGTTTGTACCCTGGTCGGTTACGGCTTTGCCAGATTTAAGTTTCCGTTAAAAAATTTCTGGTTTGCCTGCGTAATCCTGATGATTGTTATTCCGCCCCAGACATTATCAAACTCCCTGTATCTGCATTTCAGATACTTTGATATATTGGGACTCTTCAAATTGATTACAGGTGACAGCATTAACCTTCGCGGTTCCGTGCTTCCCTATTATTTGATGAGTGCGGGATGTATGGGTCTGAAGAACGGACTTTATATTTACATGATCCGTCAGTTCTTCCGTAATATTCCGAAGGAATTGGAAGAGGCTGCTTATGTGGACGGATGCGGAACACTGAAGACATTCATTAGAATTATGCTTCCGGATGCAAAGCCCATTTTAACTTCCTGTTTCCTGTTTTCTTTCGTATGGCAGTGGACAGACGGCTTCTATTCCAGAACTTTCCTTGGCGGAACAAAACTTCTTTCCACACAGGTGGAAATGATTGCAGAGCGTTTGGACCAGTACATTATCTATACCCTGCATGATGCAACCGGTGCTTCCGTCGGATACACCAATGCAATTGTAGCGACAGGTACACTTATGGTAATTGTGCCACTGTTGATTATCTACCTGTTTGCTCAGAAAGGCTTTGTAGAGAGCCTTAGTTCTTCAGGTATTAAAATGTAGGATATGTTTTTCACTAAGCGGGTAGTCACTTGTCATTCCGGAAAGATGACAGGAGACGGGGGTGAAAGTGAAAATATATTATATAAGGTATTTCAAAAAAAGGAGGAAACTTTACAATGAAAAAGAAAATTGTGAAAAAACTTATTGCAGCAGCAATGGCAACATCCATGGTAGCAAGTTTCGCAGCATGTGGCGGCGATGATTCTACCGGCAACGACACACCTGATACATCTAATGCAGGTGGCGATGTTGTAGACAACACAGGTGATGATGTAACACCTTCTTCTGATGCAGAAGAAGATCTTGGTGCTTACACAGTTCTCACAGATGAAAACGGCAACGTTTACGATCTGGGCGGCATGGAAATCATTATCCGTGACTGGTGGACAGCAGATGAAGAAACAGTACCTTCTGATGATTATGAAG
>CAYRLN010000112.1:0-5721 GCA_964425065.1 uncultured Lachnospiraceae bacterium
ATGCTTCTTCCAATTTAGCAGTGATATCTTTGATATTACCTTCTCTTGTCTGCTTGTCATCTGTGAATACAGCAACTTCCATTTCTTCGGGAGTTACGATTGCTTTCATAGCGTCAAACAGTTCTGCAGGAATTGCGCAGCTTGTGTATTCATGTTTCTGTTTACCAACTTCAGCAACAATCTGGTTGATGAAAGCGATAATGGTCTGGTTTACTTCATGAGCCATGTAGATAGCTTCAATCATTTTTGCTTCAGGAACTTCATTAGCACCTGCTTCAATCATGATAACTTTCTCAGTTGTGGAAGCTACTGTCAGGTTCAAATCACCGTTCTTCCACTGTTCCTGGGAAGGGTTGATAATGAACTGGCCATCCACAAGACCAACCTGTGTCATAGCACATGGGCCATCGAAAGGAATGTCAGAAATGCAGGTTGCGATTGCAGCACCGAGCATTGCCACCAGTTCGGGACGGCACTCAGGGTCTACGCTCATTACCATGTTATTTAATGTTACGTCGTTTCTGTAATCCTTAGGGAACAGGGGACGCATGGGTCTGTCGATTACACGGCTTGTAAGGATAGCATTTTCGCTTGCTTTTCCTTCTCTCTTATTAAATCCTCCGGGGATTTTACCTACGGCATACAATTTCTCTTCATACTCAACGCTTAAGGGGAAGAAATCAATACCGTCTCTGGGCTTGTCGGATGCTGTTGCTGTGGAGAGAACTGTTGTCTCGCCGTACTGCATGAAAGCACATCCGTTAGCCTGTTTACCTACTTTGCCTACTTCAACACTTAAAGTACGGCCTGCAAGGTCCATTGTAAATGTCTTCATACTTTTTCTCCTTTTGCTCCACCTTTGTGGGCTTTTCATGTCTGCCGGGGGACTTCCCGAAACTACTGGAAAACACACTTTTCACGATTGGGAAAATATGCTTTTCAGCGGTCTCGGAACGAGATACCACCCGGCGGTTTACAGTTACTTGCGGTAATCCGCTTCTATAAGATAAGGCGGAGAGGCCGAATCAAATCGGACGCGCTCCGCCTTTTTCTTACATGATTATTTTCTAAGACCGAGTCTTTCGATCAGAGAACGATATCTCTCGATATCTTTTTTCTTCAGGTACTGAAGAAGACCACGACGCTGACCTACCATTTTGTACATACCGCGTCTGGAGTGGTTATCCTGAGGATGTGCTTTCAGCTGCTCTGTAAGCTCCTGGATTCTTGCTGTCAGTACTGCTACCTGTACTTCAGGTGAACCTGTGTCACCGGGGCATGTAGCATACTCGTTCATGATTGCTGTTTTCTTTTCTTTAGAAATCATTTTTGTTTCCTCCTTAAATTTTATAACCGCCTGGCACTAAGGATAGGTCGGAGTGTCCAAAACCTGAGTACCGGCTACAAATCATACCTTGATATAATATCATAGTTGTTTTTAAATGTAAAGCACTTTTTACGCCACTATCTCCTTAATTACTGCTATAGCGTCTTAACATAACAGCAGACTCATCTTCCAATCCGGTTTCCTGCCCCGAAAACCTAAAACTTATACAATCAGCGCTTTCTTTTTCTAACAAAATAAATATCTTCTCTTCCAACTCCGGAATTGTTATCAGTGAAAAATAAATGTTCCCCTTTTCCGACTGTTTAGGAATTTTTGTTTCACCGGACACGATACCCAGCACCATTACATCTATACCATTTTTGCTTCCCAGTTTTCTTTTGACATCAACACTGATAAGCCATTCTTCTTCAGTATCTTCTATCTCAAGAGATACGGATAAGCATTCGTAAGACTCTGCACCGTTTTTGCCATAAACATATTCTTCTCCGTAATACTTACCTTCCCATGATGTCTGTCGATTTTGCAACATAAATAAAATCACACACACACAAATCACTATGAAAGCAACGCTGAAGGCAATTATACTTCTAACTTTCCTATTCATGTTTTGCAAACTTCTCTGCCTGGGAACGAATCAGCTCCGCATCGTCAAAGTAATTGATTCTCATTGCGGCACGTACTTCGTCCAATGTCTTGGCTGCCTCTGCTCTTGCGGCTTCGCAACCTTTCTTCAAAATCTCATATACTTCAGGGATATTTTTCTCAAACTCTGCTCTGCGTGCTCTGATAGGTGCCAGTTCTTCCTGCATAATGGCATTCAGGAAACGTTTTACCTTCACGTCACCCAGGCCGCCTCTCTGGTAATGTGCCTTCATCTCATCCAGATTTGCATAATCGGGACAGTATCTCTCAAAATGTTCATCCTTGCAGAAAGCATCCAGATATGTGAACACTGCATTTCCCTCCAAGGAACCGGGATCGCTTACCTTCAAATGGTTGGGATCGGTGAACATGCTCATGATTTTTTTCGTTACTTCTTCCTCACTGTCAGAAAGGTAGATGCAGTTTCCAAGGGACTTACTCATCTTTGCCTTACCGTCTGTACCGGGCAGTCTGCAACAAATCTGATTCTGGGGAATCAGCGCTTCCGGCTCAACCAAAGTATCGCCGTAAGTAAAGTTAAACTTGCGGACAATTTCACGGCACTGCTCAATCATGGGAAGCTGGTCCTCACCTACGGGAACAGTGGTAGCCTTAAATGCAGTAATATCTGCCGCCTGGCTGATGGGATAGGTCAAAAAGCCAACGGGAATGCTCTCGCCAAAGCCTCTCATCTGAATTTCTGTCTTAACAGTAGGGTTACGTTTCAGACGTGCCTCCGTTACCAGATTCATGTAATAAAAGCAAAGCTCTGTCAGCTCCGGAATCATGGATTGAATGAACAAATGGGATTTTGCGGGGTCAAGTCCGCAGGACAGATAATCCAAAGCAACCTCAATAATGTTGTCTCTGATTTTATCCGGGTTATCCGCATTGTCCGTCAGTGCCTGTGCATCCGCAATCATAATAAAAATCTTGTCAAATTCACCGGAATTTTGCAGTTCCACTCTTCTTCTGAGGGAGCCCACATAATGTCCGATGTGCAATCTTCCTGTCGGTCTGTCACCTGTCAAAATAATTTTACTCATAATAATCTCCTATCTGCCTTTCCCGGCCTTAAAATTCTGACCGTACGCCACATAGTTTAAAATGAAAATACCTGCTTTCATCTTTAAAATTAAAAAAGGTTCTTATCCACATAGGATAAGAACCCAAATCTCTTTGCCACCATGTTTCCACATACAATCATATGCTTCCGGTGTAACGGCCGGATGCCGTCGGTTCCTACTGAAGCGCCTGCTACAAGCAAACCCTTTCGGACCGCCCTCATGAGCCCATTCCTTTTTCTTCCCTCTCCTGCTTTCCACCCGCCGCAGGTCTCTGTAAGTCTTCCGAAAAAGTACTCTTCTCAATCATCGGTTTAACTGAACTTAGTATAGCTATTTTGGATTAAATTGTCAATGTTTTTTAGTCCTTAATCACATCCACATACTTCACCGGCGTGCGATAGTTGTAATTCGATATCTTAATGCCTGTTTTAGGGCTGCTGGCATGAACCACCTGACTGTTGCCAATATAGATTGCCACGTGATTGATGGTACCGGAACTGTCGGCATAAAAAATCAAATCTCCGGGTTGGAGTTCCGAAGCACTGATTTTTTTACCGTCTCCGGCCTGTGTCCTCGATGTCCGCGATAAGTTAATATTAAATTTCTTAAAAACAGACTGTACGAACCCGGAGCAATCTGCACCCTTCGTCAAACTGGTTCCGCCCCAGACATAAGGATTTCCGATAAACTGCTTCGCATATTCCACAATATCTACCCTAAGGTTGGTTACCCCTTCCCCGTACTTCAATTCTTTCATCGTGACAGCGGTATCCAGTTTCTGGATGATATCCACATACTCACCAAAGACATAGGCTTCATTGCCGTCAATATTTACCTTTACCCATTCGCCTACGGTCTCCACATAATCTAATTCTTCATTCTTGGGTACCTGTGTAAGCACTGCGCCGTTTAAACTTGCATCATCTCTTACTTTCAAAGCATCCGCATTCACTCTCACCACAAAATGAAGCACTTCTCTCGCTTTCATTTTCGCAGCGGCACCTGTGAGCAGATAGTCCATGCTTACATAACCTTCTACTTCTCCCGATTTTATTCTGGCCCAACCGCCATCGATTCCTAAAATTTCACAGGCTGTCCCGTCCTTCATTTTTCCCGTAAGGGCAGAAGACGTAGAGGGCTCTTTTCGCACATTCAAATTGCCGCTCACATTGGCAATTCCCAAATTTGTATATCCCCAGGCAGTTGTATCTATCTCCGCTGCCGCCTTGAGGCACTCTTCTTCCGTAAACTCTAACGTATATATGGAGGCTGCACCGGCACTTGGAACCACGCTTCTGAAGGAACGTATTTCCTCCGCAGACGCTTCCACGGGATTGAGTAATAATACACTTGCCAGACACATCCCGGAAATAACCATTGATGTTTTTTTCATTTCTTTGTTGCCTTTCTAATACATTTGTCGCATTTGTTACATTTTTATTACAAAAGTATTATATCCACAACATATATACCGGTCAACGCATCGGAAGCAATTACAAAATATTACCAATTTGCAAGCATATCCTGCCTGATTTGTTCTTTTAACTCCTCAATGGAATCAAACTTTTTTTCCGGTCTGCAAAATTCACAGAAGGCCACCTTGATTTCCTTTCCGTAAACATCATCCTCAAAATCATAAATATAGGTTTCCACACCACATATGTTTTTGTCGTCTGACACCGTTGGCTTATACCCTACATTACTGATTCCTTTGTACTCTTTCCCTTCCACAATTATCACCGAACGGTAAACTCCGCTTCGGGGCATTAATTTGCTTTGTGGCGGAACCAGATTCACAGTAGGAAATCCCAAAGTACGTCCCAATTTTTTCCCGTGAACCACAATTCCTCTTACCATATATGGCTCACCCAACAATTTTGCCGTCAATTCCACATTGCCTTCTTCCACGGTCTCACGGACAAAGGTAGAGCTGACTTCCCTGTTTTCCACGCAAATTTTATCAATCAATTTCACTTCATATCCGTACTTTTCTGCTTTTGCTTGAAGCAAATCCGCATTTCCGGCACCTTTATAGCCAAAAGATACATCCGTTCCTGCCGCCACAAACCGGGCACGAAAGCGTTCTGCCAACACCTTTTCAATAAAATCTTCCGGTGACATTTTAGCTGTATCTCTATCCATGGGATATTCCACCAGAATATCTACACCCATTTTTTCAAAAAGTTCCCGTTTCTCTTCTTTCGTAGTCAGTTCCTTACCGTCAGACACGCCAAAAAAAACGACCGGTGCCGGGTCGAAAGTAAAGACACACGCTTTAAGGCCGTTTTTCTTTTGTTCCAGTATTTCCGCAAGTAATTTCTTGTGTCCGATATGCACACCGTCAAATTTTCCGATGGCAACGGCGGATGGCATATCAAGCCAAAACTCTTTTGTTCCGGTAATAATATCCATTGTTATCCTCTTTATTCCAAAAACATTTTCCAAGGCTTCATTCTATGACGCTGGCTATCATACTCGTATATCCCGTAAAACTTATTTTTACTGTCGTATACGCGAATCCTGCTCTTTTCCTTGCAATGCTCCGGCTCTACCACATGCTGTCTGCCGAAGGCATTTCCGTTCTCAATCAATTTTGTAAATTCTTCTTTGATATGCACAGCCGGCAAGTCTGAAAAAAAGGCATCAACAGGCATAACCTTCTCT
>CAYRLN010000113.1:0-5535 GCA_964425065.1 uncultured Lachnospiraceae bacterium
GCTTTTGGTGAAATCGCCGGAGATTTTTCCATCAACACAAAAGGTAAAAGGGACAGGGGGTCTTTCGAGTGGACATTAAGAGGGAAATGGGTTATAATAAAATTTACGCGTTCAGATGGAAAAATCAGATAGAAAAGAAGATGTTTGAGACATAAGAGGACTTGAAAAATGGAACAGGTAAAATTTATTTTTAAGTACATTAAGAAACATAAGTGGCAGTACCTTGGAGGTATTGTGACTTTGTTTGTGGTGGATTACCTGAATTTGCAGATTCCGGAACTGACCGGAGTGATAACGGATGGTCTTACGGATCACACCATGGATATGAACGGAGTGCTCCGCAATATATTGTTGATTTTGGCGATTGGTGCTCTTTTGGCTCTCGGCAGATTTTTGTGGAGATATTTTCTCTTCGGAGCGGCGAGACGTATCCAGTACGAAATCAGAAATGAAATGTTTGAACATCTGGAAAAGATGTCTGTGGAATATTACAACGAAAATAAAACCGGAGATTTGATGTCAAGGTTTATTAATGACCTTAACGCAGTGAGAATGGCGATTGGTATGTCGGTTATTTCAGCCTTTGACGCAACAGTGATGGCGGTTATGGTCATAGTGCAGATGATGTTTTATGTAGATGTAAAGTTGACTTTGCTCGCCATTATTCCCATGCTTGTCATTGCGGTGGGAGAACTGTATTACGGCAAATTGATTAAGGAAAGATTCCGCCAGAAACAGGAAGCACTTTCTGATTTCACGGACCAGGTGCAGGAGAGTTTTTCCGGTGTCCGTGTAATTAAGGCTTTTGTGCAGGAAAGGGCGGAGAGACAGGCCTTTGCGAAAGCCAATGCCCGCACCATGGAAAAGAATTTGAATGTAATCCGTCTGCAGGCGGTTGTCATGCCTCTTTTAGACGTTATCATAGGTGTCAGCAGTTTGATTACCCTGTTATACGGAGGTTATCTGGCCCTTACCGGAGAAATAACATTGGGACGTTTCGTGGCCTTTAATCAGTATGTGACCATGCTTGTATGGCCGATGTTGGCTGCGGGGGAGGCAATTACCAGTTTCTCACAGGGACTGGCGTCCATTAAGCGTATTCAGGAAGTGTTCAACGAGAACCCGGAGATTTTTGATGACGAAGATGTGAGGGAAGTTGATAAAATAACAGGTGAAATCGAATTTAGAGATCTTGTGTTTACCCACAAAGGGGGTGTGGAGCCTACATTGAACGGCATTAATCTGAAAGTGCCAGGGGGAACAACGCTGGCGGTAATCGGCAGGACCGGCAATGGCAAGTCTACGCTTGTGAATTTGCTCCTGCGCCTGTACAACACGCAAGACGGTATGATTTTCATAGACGGAAAGGATATCAATAGGATTCCGCTTCAAACCCTGCGCGAAAACATTGCCTATGTGCCGCAGGACAACTTCCTGTTCTCGGACACACTGAAAAACAATATTGCTTTTGGTGTGGAAAATGGAGAGATGGAGGAGATTACAAAAGCCACAAAAGCGGCATGTATCCATGATAATATTATTGCGTTCCCGGATGGGTATGAAACCATTGTGGGAGAGAGAGGCGTCACCTTGTCCGGAGGACAGAAGCAGAGAAGTTCCATCGCCCGGGCACTTATGAAGGATGCGCCGATCCTTATTCTGGACGATTCCTTGTCTGCGGTAGATACCGACACGGAGGAGCATATCCTCAAAAACCTGAAAGAAAACCGGCAGGGGAAAACAACGATTATCATTGCCCATCGTATTTCCACTATCCAGAATGCGGACATTATTTTGGTGCTGGAGGATGGAAAGGCTGCAGAATGCGGAAATCACCAGAGTCTGATGGAAATCGGCGGTATTTACAGAAGCATGTATGAAAAACAGCAGTTGGAAGCGCAGTTTGCAGAAAAGGAGGGCTTAAAATAATGAAGAGATTACTGAAATATTTAAAGCCCCATAAATGGTCCATGCTTTTTGTGACAATTGTAGTTTTACTGTTAACGGCTTTGGAATTATACAAACCGCTGATTATCGGGGATGCGATTGATAAATATATTAACGGATATTTCCGGCCCTATGCTGTAGTGGAAGAGGGAGCGGAAGGTGCGGTTTCCTATAAAGATATGTGGCTTAGCCGTGATGTGGTTCCGGAGGAGACTTCCGAAGAGTGGATTGCGGAGGTATCGGCATCGGAGAATGACGAAAATCTTGGAAACGCAAAATACTATCAGATGTTCCTGTATCAGGATGCCTATTACGTGGCGGAGAATTTAACCGCTGCCCAATGTGAAGAGTTGAAAGCATCCGGAGGCAGTCTGCAGGCCCAATATGCAGAGCAGTATGCGCCTTTGACAAAGGAAGAAATGGCAGAACTGAGAACCTATGATTTAAAAGGTATTTTCCGGGCGGCAGCGTTGTATTTGCTCGTACTGCTCCTTGTTTTTGCATTTAATGCCATTCAGACATGGGTGCTTCAAAGTATGGGACAGAAGATTATTTACAGCATGAGAGAGGAAGTGTTTACCCATATACACACCCTTTCCCTGAATTTTTTTAATACCACTCCGGTGGGTAAATTGGTGACACGGGTATCAAACGATACAGAGTCTGTAAACGAAATGTTTACCGGTGTTTTGGTCCGACTCTTTAAAAATGTAGTGAAGATTATCGGCTACGCAGTGGTTATGGCTTCCATTAATGTAAAACTGACTGTCTATGCCTTTGCGATGCTTCCTTTTGTGTTTGCGCTCACGGTAGTCTTCCGCTATTTTTCCAGAAAAGCATATCGCATCACCCGCAACAAGATTACCGAGATTAACACGTTCCTCTCCGAAAACTTGTCCGGCATGCGTCTGATTCAGATTTTTGCAAGAGAAAAAGAAAAGTATGACGAATTCGAGGATAAGAGTCTGGGATTGTTTAAGGCGGGCTTTCGTGAGGTTATGATTTTTGCTATTTTCCGTCCGCTCATTTACATGCTTTCCGTGGTGGCTCTGGTTGTCATTATCGGTGGCGGCAGCGCTCAGGTGTTGGGCGGAACCGTATCTTTGGGAACGTTGTTTATTTTTATCAATTACATCAGTTCCTTCTTTGACCCGATTCAGGAGTTGGCGGAGCAGTTTGGAACATTGCAATCTTCCCTGGCATCTGCCGAAAAGGTATTTCAGATTCTGGATACCGAGCCGGAGATTGTCAGTCCTGAAAATCCTACGGAAGTGGAAATCAAAGGAAAAATTGAATTTAAAAATGTATGGTTTGCTTATGAAAAGGATGAGTATGTCCTGAAGGATGTAAGTTTTACCATCGAACCGGGGCAGAAGGTTGCCTTCGTTGGTGCCACCGGTGCCGGTAAGAGTTCCATTTTAAACTTAATAGGCAGGTATTTCGATATTCAGAAGGGTGAAATTCTGGTGGATGGCGTGGATATCAGGCAGATTGACCTGGATGTGCTCAGGGGTGCTATCGGTCAGGTGCAACAGGATGTGTTTATTTTTACCGGCGATATCAAGAGTAACATTTCCCTTCGGAATGAGAAGATTACATTGGAACAGATTAAAACTGCGGCAAAACATGTTAATGCCGACCAATTTATTTCGAAATTACCGGGAGGTTACGACGAGCCGGTGACGGAGAGAGGTTCCACGTTGTCCGCAGGCCAGAGGCAGCTTCTTTCCTTCGCAAGAACACTGGCATACGATCCTGCTATTTTAGTGTTGGATGAAGCGACGGCCAACATAGATACGGAGACGGAAAGTCTCATTACGGAAGCGCTGGAAAAACTGATGCATGGCAGAACTACCATCATGGTTGCCCATAGACTTTCCACGATTCAACATGCAGATAAAATTATGGTTATGGACCATGGTGAGATTGCGGAAAGCGGTTCTCATCAGGAACTTCTGGCGATGGATGGAATCTATAAAAAATTGTATGATTTACAGTTGGTAACGCCCGAATAAAAGAGGGAGGAAGCGAATGAGAAAGTTAAACAAATTGCTATTTTTAGGTGCCCTTATCTGTGGTTTGTGGCTTGGAAACGGCTTGCAGACGGAAGCGGAGGAACTGACAGGTTCCTATGTAAAGCAGACAGGTACAGCCCTGACAAAACTGGCGGATGGCAGTAACAAAACCGGTTACAGTTTCAGCGCCGGGGACGAAATTACGGTTTCGGCCCAGGACGGAACCGGCATCAGCGGCCTTTATATTCTCTGGGACAGTCCGGTGAAAGAGTGGACATTGAAAACTGCGGAGGGAGAAATTGTTTGCGGACAAAATGGTTTTTTACATGAGTATGTTTCCCTGGAAAATCCGCAGACCGAATTGGTGATTTCCCTGCCCGGCAGTGTGAGTATTTGTGAAATCAGCATTTTCGACGATGGGGAGCTTCCGGATTGGGTACAGATTTGGCAACCGTCCTGTGAAAAAGCGGATATTATGTTGATTCCCGCCCATGCAGATGATGAGATTTTGTTCCTTGGGGGAATTATTCCCACTTACGTAGCCGAAGGGGCAACCATCCAAGTTGTATATATGGCAGAGTTTTGGAGTAGCGCCAAAGTAAGGGAGCATGAAAAATTAGACGGTCTTTGGGCTTCGGGATTGAATATTTATCCTGTTTGTGGGAATTTTACAGATGTGTATTCCAAATCAATTGAGAAAGCAAGAACGCAATATGATGAGCAGGCAATGGTGGATTATCTGACAGAGCAAATCCGCCGCTTTACACCGCAGGTTGTGGTTACTCATGATGCGAATGGCGAATATGGTCACGGTTTTCATATGTTGACCAGTGCGGCAGTAACCCAAGCCATAGAAATCGCAGCATCTGAAGAGTTGCATCAGGAGTCTTTGGAGAAGTACGGTGCATGGGATGTTCCTAAAACGTATCTCCATCTCTATAAAGAAAACACTATCGAGTTGGATTTGCAGGTTCCTTTGGAAGATTTTGGCGGTCTGACAGCCCTGGAGATTGCAACAGCCGCTTACAAGCAGCATGTATCCCAGCAGTGGTGCTGGTTCTATGTTTCTGATGACTATGAGTACAGCTGTGATGAGTTTGGCCTTTACCGCACAAATGTGGGAGTGGACACCGGAAACAGCATGCTGGAAAATATTGTGACCTATGCAGAGCAGGCCCGCATGGAAGCCCGGCGTCTTGAGGAAGAGCGTCTTGAGGCAGAGCGGAAGGCGGCGGAAGAGGCGGCCAGAATCCAGGCGGAGAAAGAAGCGGAAGAAAAGCGTATTGCAGAGGAAAAGGCTGCGGCAGAAGAAGCGGCGCGCCTGGAAGCAGAAGCAAAGGCGGCGGAGGAAGCGGCAGCAGAGGCGGCTGCGCTGCAGGCGGAAAAGAACCGGAAAATCCTGATTTGTGTGATTGGCGGCGGAGTAGTCCTGACAGTGGTAATCGCATGGTTTTATATCCGTTTACAGCGTGCCAGAAACCGTAAAAAAACAAAAAACAGATAATGGATTATTACGGGAAAAAAATTGTGAGAAATTATGGTAAGAAAAAAAGAGAAGTAATCTCTTTAAAAT
>CAYRLN010000114.1:0-5513 GCA_964425065.1 uncultured Lachnospiraceae bacterium
CCTCCGGATACAAAAATGGTAGGGATATTGAGACGGGCCGCTGCCATCAATAATCCGGGCACGTTTTTGTCACAGTTGGGCACGCACACAAGACCATCAAAGCCGTGTGCCAACGTCATACATTCTGTACTGTCGGCAATCAAATCTCTTGTTACCAGAGAATATTTCATACCGATGTGTCCCATGGCAATACCATCGCAAACTGCAATGGCAGGGAACACGATGGGGGTACCGCCTGCCATGGCAACACCCATTTTAACGGCATCCACAATTTTATCCAAATTCATGTGTCCGGGAACGATTTCGTTATAAGAACTAACAATACCGATCATCGGACGTCTTCTCTCTTCTTCCGTATATCCTAATGCGTTAAGCAAACTTCTGTGAGGAGCCTGCTGTGTACCTGTTTTTACAGAATCACTTCTCATAATAATACCTTCTTTCTTATGTTTTAAAACACGGTTTTACGCTTTGTTACTGTACAGTATGATACCATACTTTCCTTTGCTTTGCATTATTTTTACTGAATTCTTTCTGCAATCAAATCGCCCATCTTTTTGCATCCGACTTTCTCACAACCCTCAGAGTAAATATCGCTGGTCCTAAATCCATCTTTCAGCACCTGCTGTACTGCATTTTCGATGGCATCTGCCGCTTTATCCAGATCAAAACTGTATCTGAGCATCATAGAAGCACTGAGAATCGTTGCAATCGGGTTTGCCACATCCATTCCCGCAATATCCGGAGCAGAGCCATGGCTGGGCTCATACAGGCCAAATTTGCTGTCAGTTAAGGAAGCGGAAGCCAGCATACCGATGGAACCGGTAACCATACTTGCCTCATCTGACAAAATGTCGCCAAACATATTCTCTGTCAGAATAACATCAAACTGTGCCGGATTCTTTACAAGCTGCATTGCACAGTTGTCCACCAGCATATGTTCCAGCGTAACATCAGGATAATCTTTTGCCACTTCTTCCACAACCGCCCGCCAGAGTCTTGAGGAATCCAGTACGTTTGCCTTATCAACGCTTGTCACTTTTTGTTTTCTTTTTCTTGCGATTTCAAAACCTTTTATGGCAATTCTGCGTATTTCGTTTTCATCATAGGTAAGCGTATCCGTGGCTTTGCGGATGCCGTTCTCTTCCACAGTCTGACGTGCTCCGAAATAAAGTCCCCCTGTCAGTTCTCTCATAATCATAATATCGAAGCCTTTGGCACTGATTTCCTCCTTCAAAGGACATGCTGCCGCAAGTTCCTTATACAAAAGCGCCGGACGGAGATTGGCAAATAAGTTAAGTGCTTTTCTGATTTTTAACAATCCTGCCTCAGGCCGGAGGTTGGGCGGCAGTTTATACCATGGTGACTTTGTCGTATCGCCACCGATGGAACCCATAAGTACCGCATCTGCAGCCTGCGCAGTCGCAATCGCTTCATCCGTAAGAGGGACACCATGTACGTCAATGGACGCACCACCCATTAAAATATCTGTATAAACAGGATTAAAACCATACACCTTACCGGCTTTATCCAATACTTTCTTTGCTTCTGCCACAATCTCAGGGCCGATACCGTCACCGGGAATACATGTAATTTTCAAATCCATAATCTGCCTCCATTCAAAAAATTACTTCTATTTTCTAAAAATTGTATCATAGGCTTTTCTATGCTTCAAATACATATTATTTATGGTTGTTATAACCTTTGGTTATACGATAAAAAAAGAGCACTCCGAAACCGGAATGCTCTTTTATCTTTTATGATAATTTTGATTATTCAGCTTTTTCCACGCGGGCAATAGCAGATTTTTCCATGGGAATACGGCAGTTCTTGTTGCTACCGAATTCTACGATTACAGTATCATCACTGATGTCAATTACGATGCCAATAAAGCCTGCTGTTGTCAATACACAGTCACCGATTTCCAATGCTGAAATCATTGCTGCAACTCTCTTCTGTTCCTTCTTCTGGGGACGCATCAAGAAAAACCACATAGCACCGATAATTACGGCATAAATAACAATCATAGTAATCATTTCACCCATACCGCCTGTTGTGGCCGCTGCCTCTAAATAAATATTCATCACTCTGTTTCCTCCTAAATTTCCTTATAGATAGCACTCTACGCATAATAATACACAAATTAACGCCCATGAGCAAGTATTTTATAAAAAATTAATGACTCAACCTTTTTATTCCTGACCGGCCGCCATGGAATCCAACTTTTTCTTTTTATATGCTGAAAACTCGCCCTTATCCAGTGCATCCCTGATTTCTTCCATCATTGTATTGTAAAAATACAGATTGTGCAGCACGCAGAGTCTCATTCCAAGCATCTCTTTTGCTTTTAACAGATGCCTGATATAGGCTCTGGAATATCTTCGGCAAGCCGGACAACCGCAGCCTTCTTCAATCGGCCTGTCGTCCAATTCATATTTCGCATTGAAAAGATTGATTTTGCCATGATTGGTATAAAGGTGTCCGTGTCTTCCGTTTCGTGTGGGGTATACACAGTCGAAGAAATCAACGCCTCTCTCCACTGCCTCCAAAATATTGGCCGGCGTTCCTACACCCATAAGATAAGTAGGCTTATGAAGCGGTAAATAAGGAACGGTCTCTTCAATAATGTGATACATTTCCTCATGGCTCTCGCCAACCGCCAAACCGCCCAGCGCATATCCGTCCAAGTCAAATTCCGAAATTCTCTTTGCATGTTCAATGCGGATATCCGGAAAAATTGCCCCCTGATTAATACCAAAAAGCATTTGGTTTTTATTGATGGTATCATCAAGAGAATTCAATCTCTGCATCTCATTTTTGCAGCGTTCCAGCCATCTTGTGGTTCTTTCCACAGAATTTTGTACATAGATTCTATCCGCTTTACTGGAAGGACATTCGTCAAATGCCATGGCAATAGTGGAGGCAAGGTTAGACTGGATCTGCATGCTTTCTTCCGGCCCCATGAAGATTTTTCTTCCATCGATATGGGAATTAAAGTAAACACCTTCCTCTTTGATTTTGCGAAGTCCTGCCAGTGAGAATACCTGGAACCCGCCGGAATCCGTCAAAATCGGTTTGTCCCATGACATGAACTTGTGCAGTCCGCCAAGCTGTTTGATAATCTTATCCCCGGGGCGAACATGTAAATGATAGGTGTTCGAAAGTTCAACCTGGGTTTTAATCTGTTCTAAATCTTCTGTGGAAACAGCGCCTTTTATTGCCGCAACCGTTCCAACGTTCATAAATACAGGGGTTTGTATCACACCGTGTACAGTGTGAAACTCTCCCCTTTTTGCTCTTCCTTCCTGTTTCAGTAATTTATACATTAATTTAAATAATCCTCCCAGAATTCTTCCAGTGTAATATCCTGCTCCGTGATAAACTTAGCTGCTTCTTTTCCCACATACCGGAAATGCCAGGGCTCATAGATAATACCGGTAATATATTCTTTTCCTTCCGGATATCTCAGAATAAAACCGAACTCCGCACAATGCTCTTTCAGCCACTTGCCGGTCTCCGTTTTCGCAAAACCGGAATTTAAACTGGTATAGCTTTGGCTGTTAAAGTCAAAAGCAAGACCAATCTGGTGCTCACTGGCATTTGGTGCGGTTACAATGGTAGATGCCACACGGTAAGCATCCATATAAGACAAACCCTTTGCCAGATACTTGTCCATTTTCTTTTCAAACAAATATTTTTGTGTGTCGTAATCTCTGTAAGGAGAGGCAATATTAATATCAATACCGTCCTCTTTCGCCGCCTGCATCAATGCCATCAGGTCCTCCAAAACACGTTCGTCACATTTCAGGCTGCCCTTAATGGTTCCAAGCGGGAATTCATAATCCTCCGGAATCGGATGTTGTTTATTGACCAGCATCAACCGCCAGTCTTCCGGGTCAAACTCCAAAGCCGCCACTATTTCCGCTTTTTCTAAATCTTCATCCGTCTCTGCAGAATCAGTCTGCCCATCCTCTTCTTCTTTTTCTATATATTCCCTGTTTTCTTCCAAAATATCCTCAAGTGTATACAAATCCGGCTCTTCATCAAAAAGCAGCGCCAGTTCTTCGTAAACCTCCAGCACATCCTCTTCCCCTACGATTTGGGACAAATTCACATCTTCCTGCGTCACATTTTCCACTGCAAGCTGTAGTCCGTTTACATCAAAAGGCACATCTGCCACATTCCCCTGGCTGTGATATCCAAAACTGCTGTTCACAAAAAAGAACATCAAAACCACACATGCGCAGGCAATTTTCTTCCCATTGTTCCAAAAAGAAATACCTACATAATAGATGCTCAAACAAATTGCCATAATGACAAGAATGGGCACCCTTAAATACTTATGTTTTTTTGTTTCTTTTGTTCCCCAGAACAATATTTTTTCACGGAAAGTCTTTTTCATCTGTGTTTATCCTTAAAATATGCATAAATTATCATTATCATTCTAGCACACATTACTCTGTTATGCATTACTTTTTTATAGAAAACTCAGAAAAAAGTTGCCTTAAATCAGGGATTTCGATATAATCGAATAAGATTTTAACTTACTAAAGTGTTAGGAGGATAAATCATGGCCGGTTCAAGTTTAGGCACTATTTTCAAAATTACAACCTGGGGAGAATCCCACGGCAAAGCTCTCGGTGTTGTCATCGACGGCTGTCCCGCCGGACTTCCTCTGTCGGAAGCGGATATCCAGGTTTTTTTAGACCGTCGCAAACCGGGAAAAAGCAAAATATCCACGCCCAGAAAAGAAGCAGATGAAGTTGAAATTCTGTCCGGTGTATTTGAGGGACGCACTACCGGCACCCCCATTTCCCTGATTATAAAAAACACATCCCAGATTTCCAAGGATTACAGTGAAATTGCTTCTTACTATCGTCCCGGCCATGCGGATTATACCTTTGACGCCAAATATGGTTTCCGCGACTATAGAGGAGGCGGACGGTCTTCCGGACGGGAAACCATCGGACGTGTGGCTGCCGGCGCAATCGCCTCAAAAATTTTAACAGCCATGGGGATTGATGTTTGTTGCTATACTTATTCTTTAGGTCCGGTAGAAATAGACCGGAGTAAATTTGACCGGAGCGCCGTTTACGAAACAGCAACCGCAATGCCGGATAAACTTGCCGACGAAAAAGCTTTGGCATACTTAGAAGATGCCATGAAGGAACTTGACTCTGTTGGCGGGATTATGGAATGCCGCGTTTGCGGTGTACCCGCCGGTATCGGTGATCCTGTCTTTGAAAAACTGGATGCCAATCTTTCTAAGGCCGTCATGTCCATCGGTGCGGTAAAAGCAGTTGAAATCGGTGACGGATGTCAGGTTTCCAAAGCAAAGGGAAGTGAAAACAATGATGCATTTACTTCCGAAAACGGTATTATTATCAAAAAAACAAATCATGCCGGCGGTATTTTAGGCGGTATGTCCGATGGCAGTGAAATCTTTATCCGTGCCCATGTAAAACCGACTCCTTCCATTTTCCGCGAGCAGGAAACGGTAAGCAGGGACGGCG
>CAYRLN010000115.1:0-5509 GCA_964425065.1 uncultured Lachnospiraceae bacterium
ACTCTTACTGCCATTTTAGTTTCCTCCTAAAAATCTTTAAATTTATAATTTTCTGCAACCATGGAAATGATTGTCAAAATTTTGTCAGCACAGTTATTTTACCTAATTCGTTTCAAGAATTCAAGATGTAAATCGAAAATATTTAGTTTTTGTACAAAAAAACTATGACTTTAGCACAATAGAGTATATAATATGTAGTGTTTGAACATGAAATATTAAAAAGTGAGGGACTACATATGGCAATTACCGCCGATTTTCATTTACATTCCGATCACTCCGGTGACAGCGACGCCCCCATGGAGGCCATGATTCAGAGTGCGATTTCAAAAGGGCTGACTCATATTTGCTTCACAGAACACATGGATATCAACTTTCCTGTATCTCCGGATACTCCCGCCGGAAGGTTTGAAGTCAATACTGATTCTTATCTATACGACCTCATTAAATACAAGGAAAAGTATGCTTCACAAATCAACATTTCCTTTGGTATTGAACTGGGCCTACAGGCAAGTATTGCCCGAGAGATTTCCATTTATTCCAAATCTTACGATTTTGATTTTATCATTGGTTCTTCCCATGTCGTAAACGGGAAAGACCCCTACTACGCTCCTTACTATGAAGGGCGAAGTGAGGAAGAAGCTTATCGGGAATATTTTCAGTCCATCATTGATAACATCAAAAAAATTTCTAACTACGATGTCTATGGCCATTTAGACTATGTGGTCCGCTACGGTCCCAACAAGGATAAATATTATTCTTATGAAAAATATAAAGACCTGTTTGACCAAATTCTTACCCTGCTGTTGGAAAAAGAAAAGGGAATTGAAATCAATACTTCTCCGCTGCGCAAAGGCATGGCTGAGGCACATCCCTGTATTGATGTCATCAAGCGTTACAGACAGCTGGGAGGTGAAATCATCACCGTCGGCTCTGACGCCCACGACCCTAAAGATGTAGCCGCGGATTTTAACCGTGCATCCGAAATCCTAACCGACTGCGGTTTTAAATATTACACCATTTTCCAAAACCGCATGCCGGAATTTAAACGCATTTAAACACTTGCAAGCATAAATAAGGCCTTGGTAAAACCGGGCAGGCATACAAAAAACCGGGTGGACTTTCCTCCATCCGGTTTTTCCAAATACTTTTTTCTGGTTTTATGTCTGATAAAACTACTCTCTCTCATGGACTTTTTGCTTCATTTCATACATAGCCTCGTCTGCCTTGCGCAAATACTCTTCCAGACTGTAATTTTCCTCCGGATTCATAACAACAGCGCCGAAACTTGCCGTGAGCGGGAAACATAACTCCTTTTCCTGTTTTACTCTTTCCAGATTTATATACAGTTTGTCTTTCATTTTTTCCGCTTCTTCTTTATCTTTACACTCACCAACCATGATGAACTCATCTCCACCGAAACGGACTGCAATCCATTCCGGAGGCATCGTCATTTTAATCGCCTCTGCCACCGCACAGATTGCAATATCTCCTTGCAGATGTCCATACTTATCATTGATTAATTTCATACTGTTAATGTCTGCAAATATCATGGCGCCCAACTTGCCTTCCCGCTGACATCTCTGCAAATATGGGAATGCCAATGCATCATAACCGGTACGGTTTTTCAGCCCTGTCAGCGCATCTGTCATGGACACCTCAGTCAACTTCTTATTGAGTTCTTCCAAACGGATATTTTGGCGCACACGCTCCAAATCCTGACTTACATGCCGTGCCCATGTATAAAGGGTCTGATCGTACACATTGCCCAATTCATCTATAAACACTACATATCCAATGTTTTTATCCTGTTCATGGAGGGGCAAAAACAGATAAAGGTGGGAAGGCTTTTCCTCCAATTCCACTTCCGGCATCAAATCTTTGACATAAAACATGCCGCCGGGCTTCGCATTACCGTTTTCAATGTGGACATAAACCTCCATAAGTTCCGTATATCCGTTGTAATAGATGTTCTTTTCCGCATCATTGTCCGCAAAAAATTTATCCACTAAGCAGATAAAGAAGTTTGCGCCTTCAAATGTATGGTTATAGGAAAAATTCCAACCCAGATGATCTTTTAAAGACTTCGTATTTGTCATTTTAGCCAGCATATCGTCAATATGTCTCAGGTGCCATTCATTAATGCTGCTCTGTCTCTGTATTTTATAATTTCCGATAATGGCTCTGCGGCGTATTTCTTTCCTGTCTTCGTCCACCTTACAACCGCAACTTTCACCCAAAACCGGAACCGACTTGTACTCCTGTTTTTCGGGCACACTCTCTTTGTTTATCTGTCTCAGCACCATGTCAAGGCCTTCATACCCCAACTTGTCCCACTCTCTTGCCACTGTGGACAAAATAGGATACAGTTCCTGACTCTTAATGTTGCAATCACAACCCGTAACGATTACGTGCTCCGGCACTTTCTTTCCCATATAATCCAGTGCAGTACATACTCCGATTGCCATCTCATCATTGGCACAGATAAATGCATCGGGAAGGTTTTCATTCTTTTTTAGCCACTCGCACAAGAGATTATAGGCCTCATAGTAAGACCAATCCGCCCGAATATTTTTTCCGGTATCCAGGGTTTCCCCCACCGTTGCAAGGGCATCCTGAACTGCCTTCATACGAAGCTGGTTTTCTTTATTATCTTCCGGTCCGCTTACGTAAATCACATCCCGTACGCCATGCTCATCAATCAAATGCATGGTCAACTCATATACACCGGAGTAAGTATCCGTGCAAAGGCAGGGAATTCCGGGTAACTCATACTCCAGGCTTACCGCCGGAATGTTATGTTTCAATACCTCCAGATTAAGATATTCTCTCTCTGAGGCCAGGTTAATCGCGTTCGCAAGCAACACAACTCCGTCAAACGTACTGATATCCGGAAGCATAAAAATATTTTTTTCTCCCATATTATCCAAACTGTTCTCATTACCGGATGAATAGTTAATAAAAACAAACAGATCCACACTACTTTCCTCTGCCCGTTTTTTTATTCCTTCCAAAACAAATTTCAGATATTCGTTACTCCAACCGTTTGCAAACACTGCAATCTTTTTCTTCATATTCCCAGTCCCTTCAGGATTAGATTTCCTTCGAAATATGTATACGGTTCCTTATTGGGGAAATAGAAAAGCATCCCCATTACATACCATATTAAAACACAAATACATATCACTACTAATAAAATATTGCTCAGTTTTCTCCGTTTTTTGCCAATATAACGTTGCCAGAGCAAAAAGAGTATGTACGGTATCCACAAAAATATGGTAGGATTCATCTCCAACGCTTCTTTAAACCGTAATGTCAGCACATAAAAGCCCGCTCTTGTGGCTCCGCATCCGGGACAGGGAATGCCCAGAAAAATCCTCATCGGACAAAATTCCTGAAATAGAATTCGGGTCAACACATAATATGCGAAAAGGGTCAAGAGCGCCCATTTCATATTTTTAACGTCTGCCCATATCCCTTTGAGTACCGTCAAGGCTTTTTCTTTTATCTTCAAAAACATTTCCGCTCCCTGTCTTTTCCTCTTTTTTTCATTTTATCACAGATTTCTTTCTTATACTATTGGATTTTCGTTGTGTTTTTTCTTTTAGTGGAATATAATGGCTTAAGAACGTTTATTACAAAGGAAAAAGGTGAATTCCTATGAAAGTAACTATTGTTTTACCTTCATTAAACCCTGATGAAAAATTAAATATGGTGGTAGACAGTCTGTTACAGGAAGGCTTCTCGGATATTGTGGTTGTCAACGACGGTAGCGATGAAGCACATTTGGAGCCTTTTGCCTTAGCAGACAGACACCCTGAGGTTACTCTGCTTACCCATGAAGTCAACCGGGGAAAAGGCCGCGCCCTAAAGACCGCCTTTGCCTATATTATGGAAAACCGCCCCGATACCATGGGGGTTGTCACCGTAGATGGCGACAACCAGCACACAGGAAAAGACATCAAAGCCTGTGCACAAATGCTGTTAGAAAAAAAAGACCATGTTATTTTAGGCTGCAGAGATTTTGATGACCCCGCGGTTCCCCCAAAAAGTCGCATGGGAAACCGTATCACCAGAGGTGTATTCCGTTTTCTGTGCGGCATTAAGGTTTCCGATACCCAGACAGGCTTACGGGCAATTCCCTATTCGCTTCTGCCCCTTATGTGTCAGGTACCGGGCGAACGCTACGAATACGAAACCGAGATGTTCTTTGCATTAAAAAAACAGAACATCCAAATTACAGAGGTTAAAATACAGACAGTGTATATAGAAGATAACGCTTCTTCCCACTTTCATCCTATTCGGGACTCTTTTCGGATTTACCGTATTATTTTTAAGTTTATACTCAGTTCCGCAGCATCCTTTTTGATTGACTACGGTCTGTTTACGCTCCTTTTATTTTTGCTGGGAAACAACGTGAGCAGGACCCTGCGGCTTTTTATCTCCACTTTTGTCGCAAGAGCCCTCTCCTCTTTATTCAATTATACCATGAATAAAACGGCAGTGTTTCATTCGGAGGCTCCCGTCAAAAAATCACTTGCCAAATATTATACTTTATGCGTATGTCAGGCAGCACTGTCCTACGGTATCTTATACCTGCTCAGCGCATTGTTGCAGGCAAATTCCGGACTGGAAGCCATTCTCAAATTGATTGTAGATGTGCTTCTGTTTCTACTCAGTTTTCAAATACAGCAAAGATGGGTATTTAAATAAACATTTGGAGGAACTATGAAAAAACAAAAAGAAAAGAAAAAACTTTCGGTCGGAAAAGTAATCGGCCGTATTGTTCTGGTAATTATATCTTTCCTTATAGTTACCGTTGCAGGTGCATATACCACTATTTGGCTTATCTGCCATGGTCCCAGCCAGGCTGCCAGAGATTTGTTTGTCTCTACCATTCTGGAAACAGGCCAGATGAAGTTTCTTGCATCCTGGTATTTTAGTGAAGAAGAAATCCTTGCCATTACCGGAAGAAACGGCATGCAAAACATTACGCAGGATGTGGATACTGACCTTATCGTAATCCCCACACCCGATGTAGAAGCGGATGCCGAAGCCGATTTTGACATTAACGGCATTGAAATCATAGAAGTATCCGGACGTTCTTTCTTCGGAAAACTGATGATTGTCAACGACCCTTCCCGCATCAAACTGGCAACCATATACCCTTGGGGTGAAAGTACCGACGGCAAAAAGGGCCAGACGCTGGAAGAACTGGTAAACAGTGGCGATTATTTAGGCGGTGTCAACGGCGGAGAATACTTCTCCGACGGCAACTGGGGCGGAAAACCCAAAGGATTGGTTGTATGTGACGGCGAGATTCAGTATAACGTTCCCCAAAAAGGTGACGTTATGGTTGGTTTTAACGAAGATAACATTCTCATGATTATGGACATCGGTTCTCTCTCCGCTAAAAAGGTAGAAGAACTGGTAAAAGAAAACAAAATCCGTGATGCGGTAAGTTTCAAGGATATCGACGACGGTGATGACAACCACTTTACCAAACTGATTA
>CAYRLN010000116.1:0-5490 GCA_964425065.1 uncultured Lachnospiraceae bacterium
CAGTCAATGGGCTCAATTCCATTCGCTTTTAAAAACTCGTTGGTCTTACTAAAATGTTTACATCCGAAAAACCCTCTGTAAGCAGATAACGGACTGGGATGGGGAGCCTCTAAAATCAAATGTTTTGGATTATCCAACATACTCTTTTTCATCTGCGCCGGTCTGCCCCAAAGCAGAAAAACAATGGGTCTGTCCTGCTCATTCAGTGCCCTGATTGCTGCATCCGTAAATTTTTCCCAACCTTTTCCCTGATGGGAATTTGCCGTATGCGCACGTACGGTAAGTACCGTATTTAACATCAGCACACCCTGGGACGCCCATTTTACCAGATAACCGTTGTTCGGGATATCACATCCCAAATCATCATGCAACTCCCGGTAAATATTTACAAGTGACGGTGGTATATCCACGTCCGGCTTCACGGAAAAGCAAAGTCCATGAGCCTGCCCGTCGTTATGATAAGGATCTTGTCCGATGATAACTACCTTAACATCCTTTAATGGAGCCAAATGAAAGGCATTAAAGATATCATCCGCCGGCGGAAAAATCTGCCTCGTGGAATATTCTTCCTTTACAAATTTATAAAGTTCAGTGTAATAGGGCTTTTTAAATTCTCCGCCGATGGCCTCCAGCCAATCATTTGTAATCATCGCCATGTATCTTTACCGTTCTTTCCTACAGACGTACGGAAACACCTTTCTTATGAAGGTATTCTTTTACCTGTTTAATCTCAAGTTCTTTATAATGGAACAGGGAAGCCGCCAGCGCCGCCTCTGCACCGCCAACTGTGAGTGCTTCATAAAAATGTTCCATGGTACCTGCGCCACCGGATGCAATAACGGGAATCTTTACCGCCTTTGCAATCTGACCTGTCAAATCAAGATCATATCCGTTTTTGGTGCCATCACCATCCATGCTGGTAAGTAAAATCTCCCCGGCACCTAATTTTTCGGCCTGTATTGCCCATTCCACCGCATCGATGCCCATATCAACACGGCCACCGTTTTTATAAATATTCCATCCGCTTCCGTCTTCACGTCTTTTGGCATCAATGGCTACAACCACACACTGACTGCCAAATTTATCTGCAGCCTGTGAAATCAGGGTAGGATTCATAATTGCCGCAGAGTTCACGGAAATCTTATCTGCGCCCTCCCTAAGAAGCATTTTAAAATCATCTACCGTTCTGATTCCGCCTCCGACGGTAAAAGGAATAAACACCTTACTTGCCACCTGGCGGACCCATTCCAGTTGGGTAGACCTGGAATCGGCAGAAGCTGTAATGTCAAGAAAAACAACTTCATCGGCTCCCGCTTTATCGTAGGCAGCCGCTACCTCCGCCGGATCTCCCGCATCACGGAAATTTACAAAATTAACGCCTTTTACAACCCTTCCATCCTTTACATCCAAACAAGGAATAATTCTTTTTGTATGCATTTAATTATCCTCCCTGCCGATTTCAATAAAGTTTTTCAGAATGGTCATCCCTACGCCGGAACTTTTCTCCGGGTGGAACTGGCACGCGAACACATTTCCTTTTTCCACAGAAGCCTGTATGGAAACCCCGTACCGGGTTTGGGCAACCACTATCTCCGGTTCCTGTGCCTGTAAATAATAGGAATGTACAAAATAAACATAAGAATTCTCGGGAATTCCTTTATACAAGCGTCCCTGATTTGGATAAGTGAGGGAATTCCAACCGATATGAGGAATTTTAAGCCCCTCACCGTCAGGAATACGGACAATCTTTCCTTTCAGCACGGCAAGTCCTTCTACACCGGGACTCTCTTCACTGCTTTCAAAAAGAAGCTGTAATCCCAAACAAATTCCCAAAAACGGCGTTCCTTTTTCCACAATTTTATGTATCACATCTACGAGGCCGTATCCATGAAGTTTTTCCATCGCATCGCCAAAAGCACCCACTCCGGGAAGAATTACCTTCTCCGCCCCAAGCAAAACCGCAGGGTCCCTTGAAAGGACAGCCTCCTCACCCAGATATTCCAACGCCTTTTCTACACTTTTTACATTTCCCGCATCATAATCAATGATTGCTATCATTTATCTTGTCCTACCTTATTCCGAAAATTTAGTATCGGGTAATTCCTCTTCTTCCGGCAAAAGTCCGGGAAGTTCCTCCGTTTCCTCTTCCATATCCGGAATGCTTCTTCCCTCAATTACCGCCGTCAAATATCTTGTGTATTCTACATCGCTACTTAAATTAGCAATTGCTTTTGCCTCTTTCTCACTAAGTCCATATTCTTCAGACAAAAGTCCCATAATAATATCGTATCTTGCCTCCACTTCGCCTTCCGCTCCGCAGTTAAGTGCTTCCTGATATATTTCATCATAATTCTGCACAGCACGCATCAGGGAATCCAGTGCTTCCAGTTTTTGACGAAGGCTATTATACTGCTGGTACGCATCCAAGCGGCGTTCCATTTTCATTACAACTGCCGCAAAATTTCTCATTTGAACTTCGCTTTCACTTAAATCCCAGCCTGCAAGTTCCTGGTAACAGGTTTCATAATCCTGCTCCTTAAATGCTTTCTCCGCCCTCTGTTTGGCTAGCATGGGTGAGAAAATAATATTAGACAACATAACCACGGCAAACACGGATGCTGCTAACAGCAGAATGGCAAGAAGACTACTTTTTCCAATCTTCTTATCATCATCCACAACTTTATAATTCTTTGCTATTTGCGATTTGGGTTGTTTTTCTTTTTTCTGTTTTTTGGACTTTTTCTTACCCTTCTTATTTTCAGCCTCTTCGTCGTCATCCGGGCCTTTTTTATTGGTATTCTTTCCTTTTTTTCCTTTGGAAGCGTTCTTATTACGTTCCTTAACTCCATCCAAATCAGCGGTTTCCTCAGAACTTACCTCCGATTTCTTCCCTGATTTTTTCTTCTTTTTGTCTTCTTCCTCATCCTCGTCTTCTTCCATCAGAAAGTCAACAAAACGCTTAAACCAGCCTGCTTTCTTCTCTACTTTCTTCTCTGCTTCCTTGCCAGCTTCTTTGCCTGCTTTCTTTTCCGATTTTTCTTCTTTCTGCTCACCGACATTCTCTTCCAAATTAAAAGATTCCACAGAAAAGGTTTGCTCCGGCATGGAAACAGTATGACTCCCCTTCCCATCGACCGGTGCCGTGGAAAATTCCAAATCTTCCATATTCAAAGAGCCTAACAGCGCCTCAATGTCATCAAACTCTTCTACTTCCTGAAAGTTACCAAAGGAGCTCTCATCTTCCTCCGATTCATTTACCGTTTGATTTGAAGTTTCGTCCGTTAGTACCGGTTCGCTCACTTCCGATTCCTGTTCCGCTGCTTTTTCCGCCTTTTTTTGCGCCTTAGCCGCTGCTTTCGCCGCTTTCTTTAACGCTTTTTCTTCCTCTTTTTCCTTGCGTTTTCTCTCTTTTTCCGCTTTCTTGTTGTCTGTTATGGCTACGGCATCCTGATTATTGATGGCCCCCATAAGGTCAAAGGGCTCCTCGTCTTCCTTCTGCACTCCGTTGGCTGCCGAAAACATTGCCAGCATTTCTTCATCGATTGCTTCATTGTTATCCGCCTTTTCCAAAAGAGCATTAATTTCATTTAGTTCTTCATCTAAATCATTGGAATAAAAAGGTTCGGTTTCCGGCTGCTCCGCTTCTGTCTCCGCCGTATTATCATCTATAAGATTTAACTCCTTAAGCATCGCATCGATATCCAAGGAAGTATCTCCATCCGCCAATTCTTCCTCCACAGAGTTCATTGCGCCAAAGAGCAAATCATCAATGGATATGCGCTCTCCCGTTTCGGCATCCGTTACTTCTTCGTTACCACCTGTTTCTACCTCATTTTCAACATAAAAAGGTTCTTGTTCTTCCTCGAAAGGCGGTTCCTCCGTTTTTTTCTGCTCCTCTGCCATACCTGCAGTTACTGATTTTAGTAGATTATCCAAATATTCTTCATCTGCGCCCATAAAATATCCCTCTCATCTACGCTATTATAGTAAGTTTAACACATCTACCGCATTCTGCGCTATAAAATATCCCTGCTCATTTAACTCGGGAGTTAATTGGTACAATCTTTCATGTACCCGTATAAAACTCGCTTTTTTATTCAAATAGCCGGTTTTCTCAAAAGGCCACCTGATTACAGACGGATATTTCAATCCAACGCCGAGTTCCAATATACAAACCTTGCGATTTACCGTTCCTTGAAGCCATTTCATATAAGTATTCCATAAATCCAGATAACCGTTTTCGTCGTAATTTTCTGTATACAAACTATTAAATTGCATTGCTTCCCCGCATTTGGGACATGCCGGATATCTCAACTCTCTCCATGGCTTTTTCTGATTTAAACAGGACTCTATTTGCTCCAAAAATGCTGTATCCGTATCAACAATCATTCCCTCACAACTGTTTTTACATTGCATTTTCTTGTAACTGCCGCAGGGCTCTACCACCTTGTCTGTGCGAAAACCTGCCCGCCCGATAAAATCATTCATGCATGTGGAAACCACAAAATAATTTTTATCCTTTACCATTTCCAGCAATTTTTTTAAGGAATTAACAGACTCTTCTTCCTTTTCTTTCATAAAGCGGACATTGATATATGGCAACAGGTCCTCCATTCCTGCTTCCGTCAACTCCGAACAAACCTTTTCATATTCCCGGTTTTGTTTCAAGAAAGAATGACATTCAAATTCTTCCCCGATGCCAATCAATACCAAATCTGCCTCAGATATCTTTTCTTTCAGATCACACACCGCAATTTCCATAATTCACCAGTCTCTATTAGAAAAGCCGGGAACACTCCCGGCTTTCCACCATTATCTTTTATTTTTGAAGTTTCATGATTAATTCATCAATAGTTCTAACCAGATTTCCGATTTCAGGTTTCGTAAGTTGGGCATCCGCACCTAACGCTTGACCTTTTCTTCTCATATCTTCATTGATTAACGATGAGAAAATAACCACCGGAATATCCTTGGTTTCATCATCACTCTTGACCAGTTTAGTCAAATGGTGTCCATCCATCTCAGGCATTTCAATATCGGTAATAATACAACCTACATGTGCCTTCAATGTACCATCCTTCTTGCATTCCTGAATAACATTGTATGCTTCCCGGCCATTTTCTGTATGAATCAGATTGGTATAACCTGCTTTTTTCAAAGAATCCACAATCATTTTATTAAGCAATACGGAATCTTCTGCCAACAAGATGGGAACATCACATCTCTGACGGTTAGTAAAACTATCCAGTTCCGTCATCTTAAGTCCGGTCTCGGGATTGATGTCTGTAATAATTTTCTCAAAATCAAGAATAATAATCAATTTATCATTGATTTTGATAACGCCGGTAGAAATACCATCCTCTGTTGTAGATACTGTCGCGCCGGGTTTGATAATATCTTTCCATGATACTCTGTGTATACCAACAACAGAATCAACGTGGAAAGCAATATCCAATTTATTAAAATTTGTTACGATGAACAAACCACCCG
>CAYRLN010000117.1:0-5479 GCA_964425065.1 uncultured Lachnospiraceae bacterium
GTTTTGAAATCGAGGAACGTTTAAAGGCCACCCTTGATATCCCCGTCTTCCACGACGACCAGCACGGTACCGCCATTGTTGTACTGGCAGGCATCATCAATGCACTGAAGGTTGTGGGCAAACAAAAAGAGGACTGCCGCATCGTAGTAAACGGTGCAGGAAGCGCCGGCATTGCCATCACAAAGCTTCTTTTAACGTATGGTTTTCCTCATATTACCATGTGTGACAAAATCGGCATTGTCTCTAAAGATGCCCAAGGGCTCAACTACATGCAGCAGAAAATGACCGAAGTGACAAACCTTGAAAACAAGACCGGTACTCTGGCTGACGCCATGAAAGGCGCTGATATCTTCATCGGTGTATCCGCTCCAAATATTGTCAGTGCTGAAATGGTTGCTTCCATGAACAAGGACGCCATTCTCTTTGCCATGGCAAACCCCGTGCCGGAAATTATGCCCGACGCGGCAAAGGCAGCAGGCGCAAGAGTTGTGGGAACCGGACGCTCCGACTTCCCCAATCAGGTCAATAACGTGGTTGCCTTCCCCGGTATCTTCCGCGGTGCCCTGGAGGGACGTGCGAAACAGATTACGGAGGAAATGAAACTGGCGGCAGCAAATGCCATTGCAAGCCTTGTTTCCGACGATGAATTAAACGAAGACAATATCCTGCCCCAGCCCTTTGACCCCAGAGTGGCAGACATGGTGGCAAATGCAGTAAAAGCACACATTAAATAAAAGGTACACATTAAATAAATGGACAAGCCTTACTATTCTTTAAATGATTATTTCCAAACTGAATACGGTGAGAAATGCTATAAAATCGCCATAGATGCCGGCCTCTCCTGCCCCAACCGGGACGGGAACATCGGCTACGGCGGCTGTACCTTTTGCAGTGCGGGCGGCAGCGGTGATTTTGCCGTCTCCGGAAAGGTGGGCTCTATCTCTAAACAAATTGAGGAAGGCCTTGCAAAATTCGGGGACAAAAAAGTAGGAAACCGCTTTGTTGCCTACTATCAGGCTTATACCAACACCTACGGCGATGTCACCCATTTGGAGGCACTGTATCGCGAAGGACTTTCCCATCCGCAGATTATCGGCATCTCCATTGCCACAAGGCCGGATTGTCTTTCCGAAGAAGTGCTGGATTTGCTGGGCCGTTTACAGGCGGAGTTTTCACCCAAATTTATTTGGATTGAGCTGGGCCTGCAGACCTGCCATGAACGCACCGCCGATTTGATTCACAGAGGCTATCCTCTTTGGGTGTTCGAAACTGCTATGAAAAAACTGGCTTCGATTCAAATTCCGGTGATTGTCCATGTGATTTTGGGATTGCCGGGTGAAACGCCTTCCGATATGTATGCGACAGTTTCCTACCTGAACCGTTTTCATCCTTTCGGTATAAAATTGCAGTTGCTCCATATTTTAAAGCACACACAGATGGCGGCGCAGTATGGTTTTACGGACAAAGAACCGGATTCATCACTCCCTGCCCTTCATGTATTGGATTTAGACGAATATATCGACATTGTCATTCATTGTTTGGAAATATTAGACCCGGAAACGGTTATTCACAGACTGACCGGAGACGGGCCCAAAGAAATATTGCTGGCACCAAAATGGAGCCTGAACAAAAGAAACGTATTAAACACGCTGCACAGGCAGCTGCGGCAGCGCCAAACCTATCAAGGGAGACTTTATTATGATTCAAGACCCACTGACACTCTATAAGTTAATTATTCTCTATATGCTGGACCGCGTCAGCTTTCCCATGACCAAATCCCAGGTCAGCGACTTTGTCCTTGGAAAGGAATATACCAATTTCCTGACCTTCCAGCAGGTTATCTCTGAACTCATAGAGACAAAACTGATTTCCGCAGATTCCATCCGCAACCGCACCCACCTTCTGATTACCCCCGAGGGCAGGGAAACTTTGGATTTTTTTGGAAACCGGATTAGCGAGGCCATCAAAAAGGATATCGACGCCTACTTTGCAGAGCACGAGTATGCCCTTCGAAATGAGGTCTCTGTTTTGGGTGACTACTACAAATCCACCAGTGGTGAGTACGAAGCACAGCTTCTCGCCAAGGACCGCGGCATCAAGTTGGTGGAAATCACCCTGTCTGTCCCCACTGAGGACATGGCTGCTGCCATCTGTGATAACTGGCAGAAAAAGAATCAGGAAATTTATGAATATCTGACTACGCAGTTGTTTTAGTGTATAACAAATGAAGCGCAGAAGGTTAATGCCCTCTGCGCTTTTCTATTTGCTCTTCTTTTCCTATTTTTCTTTCTTCGCCTCTTCCTTAATCCGCTTCATGTGTTCCTTAATCTTCACCTCATACCCATTTGGGGTGGGGCTGTAAAATCCCCTACCGCTGAGTTCATAGGGCAGATACTGCTGCTGCACATAATGATTGGGATAGTCGTGGGCATATTTGTAGCCGGTGCCATGGCCAAGCTTTGCGGCACCTTTATAATGGGCATCCTGCAAATGGCTTGGAATAGGCAGATTTCCCGTCTCTTCCACCACCGCTGCCGCCTGAAAAATCGCGTTGCATGCTGCGTTACTTTTGGGTGCGGAAGCCACATAAGCTACCGCCTGGGCCAAAATAATCTGAGCCTCCGGCATACCGATACGCTCCACCGCCATAGAGGCATTTGTGGCTACTACCAGTGCCATGGGGTCAGCATTTCCCACGTCCTCCGCGGCACAAATCATAATACGCCTTGCAATAAAAGTAATACTCTCACCGGCGTAAAGCATACGCGCCAAATAATAAACCGCCGCATCCGGATCGGAACCTCTCATACTCTTAATAAAAGCAGAAATGGTATCGTAATGGCTGTCGCCGTTTTTGTCGTAGCGCATCACACGCTTCTGAATGCACTCCTGGGCAACTTCCATAGTAATATGGATTTTGCCGTCTTCGCTTTTCTGTGTTGTCATAATGCCCAGTTCAATGGCATTTAAAGCATGTCTGGCATCTCCGCCGGAAAGTTCCGCCAGAAATTCCAGCGCATCCTCATCAATTTCCGCACCGTAGATTCCCATTCCTTTGTCCGAATCGTAAACCGCTTTTCTCAAAAGAGATTTGATATCTTCTTTCTCAAGGGGCTTCAATTCAAAAATAATGGAGCGGGAAATCAGCGCCCCGTTTACCTCAAAGTAAGGATTCTCGGTAGTTGCGCCAATCAGGATGATGGTGCCGTCCTCCACAAAGGGTAACAGATAGTCCTGCTGTCCTTTGTTAAATCTGTGAATCTCGTCTATAAATAAAATGGTGCGTTTGCCGTACATCCCCTGCAGGTTCTTGGCCTTTTCCACCACTTCCTCCATATCCTTTTTGCCCGCCACTGTGGCATTAATCTGGGTAAACTCCGCACTGGTAGTGTTTGCAATCACCTTCGCCAGAGTGGTCTTTCCCGTTCCGGGCGGTCCGTAAAAGATAATGGAACTGATTTTGTCTGCCTTAATCGCCCGGTAAAGCAATTTATCTTTACCGATGATATGCTGCTGCCCCACAACCTCATCCAAAGTGGCAGGGCGCATTCTTGCCGCCAGGGGCGACTCTTTTTCCATATTGGTACTTCTCATGTAATCAAACAGATCCATGGCATTTCTCTCTTTCTGTTGCTTCTATACTAGGCCTTATCTCTTCCGGACTTTGTCGCTTTAGGCTTAGCCTTGTATTCTTTCCTGCGTTCTATATACCTTCTCACCACATGATACATCCATCTGCAAATGGCAAATATCACATACATGGTCAAAAAGCCCACCACACCAAACATGATATCCGCAAATTCCATATTTCCGGTATTGCTGACCTTCTGTCCGATTTCAATGGCAAAGGTTATAACAATGACCAGCGTGAACACATAAATCCAACTGATTGTCATGATGTGTCCTTTTTTCGCCAACCACTTAAACAACGGATAAACCACGAAAATCATGGCCATACCCATGGCACCAATCACCAGAAAGTGCAGTTCCTTATCGGAAAAATTATATTCAAAGGAGTCGTTGAGCCGCAAAAGATAACTGTGTATCTTCGCAATAACCTCAACAATAAAATAAAGTAATTTTGTCATTTTAATTCCTCACCAGCCATAATACTACGAGCACAAGTATATCATAAATATAGAAAAAAGCCAAACCCTACGGCGAATGCCATTTTGTACAAGCACAATGGCGCCCGCCTCGTGGCAACCACAAAAAATAGAGCCTACTCACCATAGGCCCTATCCTCTCTATGTTATACTCCTTATTTTTTCTCATCCAAATACAATTGCACTCTATTATCAATTACTGCGGCAACTTCTTCCGCGCTCTTGTCTCCGTAATAAAATGGAAGGGCGTCTTCCCAAACAATATCCCATATCGGATTTTCCTGTCTATAATATATGTTAGCATCAAATAATTGCCAGAATATTTCCTCTTCCTCATCTGTCACCAGTCTTGTCGAAAAAGAAACCCCCTCTATTACATATCCACCATTCTCGTCAAGTACTTCTACTTTTGCCTCCTCCCACAGTTGTTCCAGCACATCCATTTTGACCGGAAACCCCAGTTCTGCCATATTTCTTTGTTGTTCCTCTTCCAACAAAAATTGTAGGAAATCCAATGCACCTTCTTTGACGGGTGAAGCCGCATTTATATAAAAGCTTTCTATATAAAATGTGTGTTGACCTCCTTCAAGGCTTGGATATCCGATATAACTTTGCTTTCCTTGAAACAATTCATCATAATAAACAAAATCATTAAAATTTGATATCACCCCTGTCGTACACACCTGTTTCCCATCCGCCAGGCGTTCCGCCGAAGAATCATCCGGACTGACATCCCAGTATTCTTTTGAAAATTCCAATAACTCAATAAATTCTTTCTGTTCAAAATTGCTAATCCCCTGCTCTTCATCCACAAAGAGTTGAATGCCCTCCATTCCCACTCCCAGCAGATTCAGTATATACAACCCGGATTCTTCCGTGCTCCAGCCCCAAGGGGCACCACAAAACGTAGTGGCTCCGCTCTTTTCCGTCACCTGCATACAATATTCCGGCGTCCACAGTTCACGGTCAGTCGCTATATCTCGAGACACCACCATGGTATTGATACTAAAATTAACCGGAACACCGTACATTCTTCCGTCTACGCTGTTAAAATCCACCGCACTCTCGCAAAGTTCCCCCTGCTTTGCCAGAAAATCCGTCACATCCAGCAGATATCCGTCTTCCGCATAAGGTTGCATATCCATTCCTTGCAATGCGGTGTAAAACATAATATCCGGCCCTTTTCCGTTAGAAAGTTCCAACTGAATCTGTCTGCGAAAATCCTCTGCCGACAGTTCTCCCATTTCCCGAATCACCACTTCGTACCTATCACTTTGCGCATTATAATCCGAAATAACTTCTCTCCAAACAAGTCCAAACACAACCCCGGCCAACTCTATTTCCTCTTTTCCGTTCTCATTCAAAACCGGTTC
>CAYRLN010000118.1:0-5441 GCA_964425065.1 uncultured Lachnospiraceae bacterium
GAAGGCTTTGGAAGAGGGCTTTAAGTATGATCCGGAAGTTGTGGTGGAGCAATACATTAAGGGAAGAGAGTTCTCGGTGGGAGTTCTTGACGGCAAGGCTCTTCCGGTGATTGAAATCGCACCCAAGGAAGGATTTTATGATTATAAGAATAAGTATCAGGCGGGAAGCACGGTGGAAACCTGTCCGGCATTAATCAGTGAGGAAAAGACTCGCGAGATGCAGGAGATTGCAGAGAAAGTGTTTAGAGTACTCCGTCTGAAAAATTATGCCCGAATGGACTTTTTGATGGAAGAAGGAACGGAAAAACTTTATTGTCTGGAGGCAAATACCCTTCCCGGCATGACACCCACCTCTTTGTTGCCTCAGGAGGCTCAGGCTGTGGGAATGAGTTTTGAACAACTTTGCGAAAAGATTATTGAACTTTCACTGGAAAGTAAGGGGGAATAGTGATGAGAAACATGACCCTTGAAAGGATAGCCGCTGCATGCGGCGGTACTCTTTTTTACAGTGGGGCTGCCGCCGAAGAAATGGCTGCGAAAGAGGTCACCTGTGTGGTGTTGGACTCCCGTAAAATACAGGCGGGCGGAGTCTTTATCGCAAACGAAGGAGAAAATGTAGACGGACACAAATTCATCGGTCAGGTATTTGAAAAAGGCGCGCTGGGAGTGATTTCCGAAAAAACTCCCGAGCAAGTGGAAGAAATGCATGGGATACCGGCGGAAAATTGGGGGCCTTACATATTAGTAAAAGATTCTCTTTTGGCCTTAAAAGACATTGCAGAGTTTTACCGGCAGCAGTTGTCCATTCCGGTAATCGGCATTACCGGTAGTGTGGGAAAAACCAGCACAAAAGAATTTATAGCGGGAGTGCTGGCTCAAAAATATAAAGTACTGAAAACGGAAGGGAATTTTAATAACGAAATCGGGTTGCCGTTGACTTTGCTGCGGATTAGGGAAGAGCATGAAGTTGCCGTAGTAGAAATGGGTATCAGTGATTTTGGAGAAATGCACCGTTTAAGTAAAATGGCGCGCCCCAATATCTGTGTGATTACAAATATCGGACAGTGCCATCTGGAAAACCTGAAATCCAGAGAGGGAATATTGAAAGCAAAAACCGAAATTTTTGATTTCATGGCACAAGACGGATATGTCTGTGTAAACGGAAATGACGATATGCTTGCCACCTTGGATAAGGTGAAAGGCAGAAAGGTGCTTCGCTTCGGAGTAAAAAATGACGGTTGTGAGTGTTTTGACACAGTATACAATGTGTATGCGGATCAAATAGAAAACAAGGGATTGTTCGGCAGCAAGGCCTTACTTCATCTGGGAGGAAATCCAAAGGATGAGGAAGTGCCGGTCACCGTACCTCTGCCCGGTTCCCATATGGTGATGAATGCCACGGCAGCCGCCCTGGTGGCGCAGATTCTTGGCTTAAATACCGCGCAGATTTGCGAAGGGATTGCCAAAGTAGAGGCAGTGGGAGGAAGAAGCCACATCATCCAAAAGGAAAATCTGACCATAATAGATGATTGCTATAATGCGAATCCGGTATCTATGCGTTCAGCCATTGATTTATTGATGATGGCAGTGGGCCGGAAAGTGGCAGTTTTGGGAGATATGTTTGAATTGGGTGAAAATTCGGATGCCATGCATGAGGGCGTTGGCAGTTACGCTGCGGATGCAGGTACGGACGTAATTGTCTGTGTCGGTGAAAATTCCGGACACATGCACTTTGGTGCCTTGAAACAGAAAAAAGAAGGGCAAGAGATCCGGTACTACAAAACCAGAGAAGAATTGTTGGAAAATCTGGAAAATCTTTTACAAGAGAACGATACGGTTTTGGTGAAGGCTTCCCATGGTATGGGATTTGGCAAAGTAGTGGAGTTTTTGCAGGAAAAATAGACAAAATAATGGGCTGGGCACGGAATTTATAAAAATTCGTGCAACAGCCCTTTTTGTTTGAGAGTCCTATTTATTTTGACACTTTATTCAGTTCCTGCTCCAAAAGCTTCTTGTTTTTGAAGTAGGTTTCTTCAATAATCTTTTGTACTTTTGCACCTATAAACTTCCTGTCTTCCTTCTCTAAATCCCTGATGCAAAGGGGAGCACCGTATTCAATGATAACCGTAGTTTTTCTGATTTTCGGAAACTGGTCTTCAAAGATAGCGGCGGTATTGTTCAGGGTAATGGGAACAATAGGAACATCGGCTTTTTCGGCAATTTTAAAACTACCTTCGTGGAAAGGAAGAAAGGTGTCAGGGACACGGTTTCTGGTTCCTTCGGGGAAGATACATATGGAAATGCCGTTTTTGGCTTTTTCAACTCCCTGCAGGATGGTTTTTAATCCTTCTTTAATGTTGTCGCGGTCCAGGAACAGGCAGTGCAAAAGCTTCATCCAAATGGAAAGTAAAGGTATTTTTTCCATTTCCTTTTTGGAAACATAGCCGGTGGGACGGGGGACACGTACATAGGTCAGCAGGATGTCAAAGAAACTCCTGTGATTCCCCACATACAAAACGGCAGTATCCTTTGGAACGTTTTCCTCTCCGATCACGATGGCTTTGGTGCCGCAGATGCGGAGTATGGAGCGGAACGCCCAGTTGACAATGGCAAGGCTGCTCCGGTTTCGCACATCCATGTTAAATTTTCCAATAATCCATTCGGCAATCATGAGCGGAATAGATAATATAAGGAACGATACAACAAATATTACCACAAGTAAAAAACGAATCATGTCTATCTCCTTCAAATATATTCTACCTGAATTCAATGCACATTATAGCATGGCAAAAGCAATGTGGCAAAGATAATTTACTTGAAGGATGAAAACCGGAGTTATTCGAATATGACAGGGATATCCAAATACTCCGTCTTTAACACAATATAAGGATACGAGGCGGAAGGACTGCTTTCATCCTCAGGTCCGGGGCCCAGAAGACTGGTGCTGACGCGTATGGCATCTTCTGTCAGATACAGACTGTCAACAGCGATGCTGTAGCCGCCTGTGGACTGTTGTCCGTAGCCAATGCAGATGTAGAGATATTCCTTGTCGTTAAAGGTTACCTTAAAGGGACTTTCTTTTCTTTCGTCTAAAATGGTTTTCAGTTCATCAGAAAGATTTTCGTCGCTGACAACTGTGAATTCCAAATCTTTGATTTTCCCGGAGGAATCAGATAGGAAATTACAGCCACTCAGAAAAAAGAGGCAGAAGGAAAGAAGACTAAGTGCAAATAGAATGTTTTTTTTCTTATTCATGTTTTTATATGACCTTGATTTTGTACTATATTTATGTGAAAATATAGAAAATATGCATTGAGGAGCAAAGTAAAAGGAAGACGTTAATTGCAAATGGATATTTGATTGACCCTGCTTCCAAAACAGAAGGAAAGAAAGATATTTTGGTTTCTGAGGGAAGAATTTTGGAATTGGGAGATGATTTGCAGGAAAAATACAGGGGAGCGGAAGTGGAAATACTGGACGCTACCGGGCTGATTGTGGCGCCCGGGCTGGTGGACATCCACTCTCATTTCAGAGATCCCGGTTTTACCTATAAAGAGGACATTGAAAGCGGAAGTAAAGCGGCGGAAAGAGGCGGTTACACTTCTGTTGTGCTGATGGCAAACACAAAGCCGGCGGTGGATAATGAAGAAACCCTTCATTATGTAATTAAAAAAGGAAAACAGACCGGAATTCACATTTATACCTGCGCTACCGTGACAAAGGGAATGCAGGGCAAAGAAATGGTTCCCATGGCGGAGCTTAAGAATGCGGGAGCGGTCGGTTTTACCGATGACGGCGTTCCCATTTTGGACGAAACACTGGTGAGAAGGGCGATGGAGATGGTAGCGGAACTGGATGTACCTATCAGTTTCCACGAGGAAAATCCGGCCTTTATTACCAATAACGGCATCAATAGAGGAAAGGCTTCGGCCCATTTCGGTATCGGCGGTTCTGACAGACAGGCGGAAATCGATTTGGTGGAAAGAGATTTGCAGATTGCGCTGGAGACAGGTGCCTGTATCGATATTCAACACATCAGCAGCAAGGAAGCAGTGGAACTGGTCCGTCAGGCAAAGAAGAAGGGAAGTAACATCCACGCAGAGGCCACACCCCACCATTTTACCCTGACAGAGGAAGCGGCAATTGCACATGGTACTTTGGCGAAGATGAATCCGCCCCTTCGCGAGGAAGCAGACAGAATGGCAGTGATTCAAGGTCTGGCGGACGGCACAATCGACGTGATTGCCACAGACCATGCACCGCACAGCAGGGAAGAAAAAGAGAAGCCTGTTACCGAGGCGCCCAGCGGAATTACCGGACTGGAGACAGCCCTTTCCCTTGGACTGGAAGTACTTGTGGAAGGCGGTTATATGACAATGATGTCATATCTGGAGAAGCTTACCTGCAATCCTGCGGATATGTATCACTTGGATGCAGGTTATATCGCAGAGGGCGGTCCCGGGGATTTGGTTTTGTTTGATAAGGATGCCACATGGGTGGCAGGTGATTATGCGTCTAAGTCGGACAATACTCCCTTTACAGGCAAAACATTAAAAGGCGTGGTAAAATACACCATTTGCGGCGGCAAGGTGGTATATAAAGGATAGAGAGGTAGCGAAAGATGAAAGAAAAAAGTGTAGCAAGAGTAATTTCCCAGACAGAAATTGCCCCCAATATTTATGATATGTGGCTTGAGACCGGCATTGCAAAAAATGCCCATCCCGGTCAGTTTGTAGGCGTGTATCCCCACAATAAGAGCACTATTTTACCCAGACCGATCAGTATCTGCGAAGTAAATGAGGATAAGACGGCGCTCAGACTGGTGTACCGTATTGCAGGTCAGGGAACCACTGAGTTTTCCGGTTATCATGCGGGAGATACGGTGGAGGTTTTAGGTGTGTTGGGTAACGGCTTCCCCTTAGAAGAAGGAAAGGGAAAGAGAGCATTCCTTATGGGCGGTGGTATCGGCGTACCCCCTATTTTACAGTTGGCGAAAGAACTGGACGCAGACAAGAGCGTGCTGGTAGGTTATCGCGATAAGGAGCTGTTCCTGAAAGAAGACTTGGATCAATATGCCAAAGTTTACGTGGCTACCGAGGATGGAAGCGTTGGCACAAAGGGTAACGTAATGGATGCCATTAATGCAAATGCATTGGAAGCGGATGTAATTTTTGCCTGTGGTCCCATGCCCATGCTCCGTGCAATTAAAAAATATGCAAAGGAGAAGAACATCCCTGCGTACATTTCTTTGGAAGAACATATGGCTTGCGGTGTAGGCGCGTGCCTGGGCTGTGTAGTAAAGACAAAGGAAGTGGATCATCACTCCCATGTGCATAATGCGAGAATTTGTACGGACGGCCCGGTGTTTGAGGCAAAGGAGGTAGAAATCTAATGAATACAAAAGTAACCATTGCAGGTGTAGAGTTTAAAAATCCCGTTAT
>CAYRLN010000119.1:0-5425 GCA_964425065.1 uncultured Lachnospiraceae bacterium
GCATTATGGAATATATGGCGCGGAATAAAAGGAATGATTAAAAATGAAATAATCAAGCGGCAAGGGAAAATCCTTGCCGCTTTCATTTTATTCCAGTATTTGTCCATTTGTAGAAATAGTTACGACTCTCCAAGGGATAAACTTGCCGCTTGCCTGCAAGGCTTTTTTTACAGCGTACTCAATTCCGCCGCAACAAGGGACTTCCATGCGGGTAACGGTTACACTCTTAATATCGTTACCTGCAATTATTGCAGTTAGTTTTTCAGAATAGTCGGCATCGTCAAGTTTGGGGCATCCAATCAAAGTAACGTGATTGCGGATGAACTCGCTATGGAAGTTTCCGTAAGCATAAGCGGTACAATCGGCGGCAATGAGTAAATTTGCCCCATTAAAATAAGGAGCATTTATAGGAACGAGTTTAATTTGAACAGGCCATTGAGACAGCTGGCTTGTGGTAGGAACGGCTGCTTCGTTGTAAGCAGGGGCCTCCCGTTCTTCAAAAGAAATGGCATCCACAGGGCAGGCAGGAAGGCAATCGCCTAAACCGTCACAATAGTCTTCACGGGTGAGTTTGGCTTTGCCGTCTATCATTTCAATAGCGCCCTCATGACAGGCAGCGGCGCAGGCACCGCAACCATTGCATTTTTCTTCGTCAATCTTGATAATTTTTCTAATCATAATTCCGTCTCCTTTTCCGGTTTGAATATATTTTAGGTTTATTGACTGGCTATCCATATAATAATACAATTATGGAAATAAATCGGTTGTTTTTACAACGGAAAGTGAGAGAGATGAAAAAATATATTCCAATTTTAAAAAGAACAAGATTATTTGCGGGAGTCAGTGAAGACGAGATTTTTACAATGCTCGGTTGTCTGCAGGCGAAACTTCAAATCTACAAAAAAGGGGAGTATGTGTTCAGACAAGGGGAAAACCTGTCAAATATCATGGTGTTGGTTGAAGGCAAACTGCATATACAGAGAGATGATTACTGGGGAAACCGCAGCATTGTCAACGTGGTTGGTGTGGGTGAAATGTTTGGGGAAGCCTATGTTGCGCCCGAAAGCGGTGCGATATTGAACGATGTTGTTGCCGTCACAGAAAGTGCAGTGATTTTCTTTGATGTTAAGAGGATACTGACGACCTGTTCCTCGGCTTGCCATTTTCATTCGCTGGTGGTGCAAAATTTATTTTTTGCCATATCTGAAAAAAATAGAAATTTGGTGCAGAAACTTGGGCATATGTCCAAGCGAAGTACGCGGGAAAAATTAATCTCCTACTTGTCAGAGCAGTCCCAAAAACAGAACAGTCCTACGTTTGAGATTCCTTTTAACCGGCAACAACTGGCAGATTTTTTATCGGTAGACAGAAGCGCAATGTCTAACGAGCTATGTAAGATGCGCGATGAAGGGTTGCTTGTTTTTGTGAAAAATAAATTTACGCTATTATAGAGGAATGAAGTGTTCCACAGCCCCGCCACTTGACGAAACACCTTTATTTTACTATAATATATGCAGTATGCGGTCAAATAGCGAGGGGCTTAGAACCGCGGACAAGAGAGAAGGTAAAGTACAATGATTAAGAGTATGACAGGCTTCGGCAGATGCGAAGTCATGGAAGGAAACCGTAAATTTACGGTAGAAATGAAGTCCGTAAACCACCGTTATCTTGATGTGAATATCAAGATGCCCAAGAAACTGAATTTCTTCGAGTCAGCAATCCGTAATGAACTGAAGAATTACATTCAGCGTGGTAAAGTGGATATTTTTATTACTTACGAGGATTTTTCCGAGAACAATGTAAGTGTGAAATATAATAAGGAAACAGCAGCGACTTATCTGCAGTACTTAAAGCAGATGGCGGAAGATTTCGGTTTGGAAAACGACATCAGGGTTTCTGCATTGTCCCGTTATCCCGAAGTGTTCTCCATGGAAGAACAGTCAGTGGATGAGGAAGAACTTTGGAAAGAACTGCAGCGTGCCATCAAAGGTGCGGCAGAGGGATTTGTGGAGTCCCGCATCAAAGAGGGAGAGAACCTGAAGGCAGACCTGATTTCCAAATTGGACGGTATGCTGGAGCATGTGGATTTCATCACAGAGCGTTCTCCTCAAATCGTGGAAGAGTACAAACAGAAATTGCAGGATAAAGTAAGAGATCTGCTGGAGGATACCAAGATTGATGAAAGCAGACTTTTAATGGAAGTAACTATTTTTGCGGACAAGGTTTGTGTGGATGAAGAACTGGTCCGTCTGCGCAGTCATATTGAAGCAACAAAGAATGCTTTAATCGAAGGTGGCAGCATTGGACGTAAATTGGATTTCATTGCCCAGGAAATGAACCGCGAGGCAAATACCACATTGTCCAAGACAACGGATATGGAGATTTCTAACCGTGCCATCGAACTGAAGACGGAAATTGAGAAAGTTCGGGAACAGATTCAGAATATTGAGTAACCAGTACAGTACAGGAAAGCGTAAAAATGATGAAGCGTAAAGGTATATTGATTGTTGTATCGGGTTTTTCGGGAGCCGGAAAAGGTACGCTGATGAAGGAACTTCTGAAAACTTATGACAATTATGCGTTGTCGGTTTCCATGACAACCAGAAATCCCAGACCGGGTGAGACAGATGGTAAAGAATACTTTTTCTCCACAAGAGAAAATTTTGAAAAAAAGATTGCAGAAGACGGACTTATAGAGTATGCTGAGTATTGTGGCAATTATTACGGAACGCCCAAAGCATATGTAGAGCAGCAATTGGAAGCGGGAAAGGATGTTGTCCTGGAGATTGAGATTCAGGGAGCTCTTAAAGTAAAAGAGAAATTCCCGGATACCCTTCTTTTGTTTGTGACACCGCCAAACACAGCGGAACTGAAAGCCCGGTTGGTCGGCAGAGGCACAGAAACTATGGAAGTGATTGATGCCAGAATGAGCCGTGCCGTGGAGGAGTCCGAAGGCATCGAGAAATATGATTATTTAATTATCAATGATGTCCTTGAAGAATGTACCAAGGAAATTCACGCGATTGTGCAGATGACGAAGTATCAGCCAGTGCGGAATGCCGAATTTATAGAGAATTTCAGAGCAGAACTGAAAGAGATGTCGAAAGGAGAAAAATAAATGTTACATCCATCTTATTCCGATTTAATGAAAGTAGTAAACAGTGAGGTTGAGCCCGGAGAAGAGCCTGTAGTAAGCAGCAGATATTCTATCGTAATGGCAACTTCAAAGAGAGCAAGACAGATTATTTCCGGCAGTGAACCACTGGTAGACGGAAACGGTAAAAAACCTCTTTCTATCGCAGTGGAGGAATTAAATCAGGGTCAGATTAAAATCCTGAGCGACGAGGAATAGAATCTGTGCGGTAGAAAAACAAGTGACTCGAAGTGGTATTTGTTTTTCTTGCACGATTCATGAGCAAATTTCCTGCCGGGCAGGCCATGGGCACGAAGTGCGAATTTGCGAGTGTAATAGATGAAGCATAAGAAAGAGAAAGACCGTCAGCGGGATTTCTCTTTTTTCAAAAGTAGAAAATAGGTGAAGTTATATGAAAATTATGTTTGTTTCCCTGGGATGCGACAAGAATCTGGTTGATTCGGAGATGATGCTGGGGATGCTTAGAGAGCGTGGCCATGAATTTACAGATGATGAAATGCAGGCAGAAATTGTAGTTGTAAATACATGTTGTTTTATAAATGATGCCAAGGAGGAGAGCATTAATACTCTTTTAGAAATGGCAGAACTAAAAAAGGAAGGCAATATAAAAGGATTGATTGCGGCCGGATGTCTGGCACAGCGATATAAAGAGGAAATCCAGCAGGAAATTCCGGAGGTAGACGCGATTATTGGAACCACCGCTATTGCCGCTATTGCGGATGCAGTGGATGAAGTGGTGGCAGGAAGGGTTCATAATCATTATCTGGATATTAATGCAAAGCCTGTCAGCAGGCAGAAGCGTATTGTTACAACAGGAGGCCATTACGCATATTTAAAAATAGCGGAGGGCTGTGACAAACACTGCACTTACTGTATTATTCCGAAGGTCCGTGGCAATTTCCGCTCCGTACCTATGGAAGATTTAATTCAGGATGCAAAAGAACTGGCGGAGGGTGGCGTCAGGGAACTGATTCTGGTAGCACAGGAGACCACTCTTTACGGAAAAGATTTATATGGAAAGAAAAGCCTGCCGGAACTTTTGCACAAGCTGGCTGAGATTGACGGAATCTACTGGATTCGTATATTATATTGTTATCCTGAGGAAATCGATGACGAATTGATTGAAGCGATTAAATCGGAAGAAAAAGTATGTAACTATCTGGACATCCCCATCCAGCACGGCAGTGACCGTATTTTGGGACGAATGGGGCGGAGAACCAATCAGGCGGATTTGAAAGATATTATAGGAAAACTCCGCAGAGAGATTCCGGATATTTGTCTTCGCACGACGCTGATAACCGGATTTCCGGGGGAAACAGAGGAAGACCACGAAGAGTTGATGGCGTTTGTGGACGAAATGGAGTTTGACAGACTGGGCGTATTTACGTATTCTCAAGAGGAAGATACTCCTGCGGCGGATATGCCGGACCAGGTGGAAGAGGAACTCAAACTGGAAAGACAGGCCGAAATCATGGAACTGCAACAGGAAATCGCCTTTGATAAAGCGGATGACATGGTGGGAAGTGTGCTTTACTGTATGATTGAAGGGAAAGTGGCAGATGAAGATGCCTACGTAGCCCGCACTTACAGGGATGCGCCAAATGTAGACGGCTATTTATTTGTCAATACTTCGGCAACTTTGATGACGGGTGATTTTGTGAAGGTTTTAGTGACCGGATCGAATGAGTATGATTTGATTGGAGAGATTTATCATGAATTTACCTAATAAACTGACTATATTCAGAATGATTCTGATTGTACCGTTTGTACTGATTCTTTTAGGCGGATACCATCAGTGGGGATGGTTTACGGCTGTTTTTGGCGGTATTTTGGAATATGTGGATTGGATTGCCCTATTTATTTTCGTGGTTGCCAGCTTGACGGATTTGATTGATGGTAAGATTGCGAGAAAGTATAATCTTGTGACTAATTTTGGAAAGTTTATGGATCCGCTTGCAGACAAACTGCTTGTATGTGCAGCGATGATTTGTCTGGTAGAAATGGGCAGAATTCCTTCATGGGTGGTTGTGGTTATCATCAGCAGGGAGTTTATTATCAGCGGATTTAGATTGGTTGCATCCGATAAAGGAGTGGTGATTGCCGCTAATTATTGGGGAAAATTTAAAACCGTATTCCAGATGATTATGATTTGTATGATGCTGGTCGGAACGGAAAGTCTTCCGGGATTTTTACAGGGGCTTAGTGAAATATATGTGTTGTTAACCAACATTGTCATGTGGGTTGCCCTTGCTCTGACCGTTATTTCCCTGG
>CAYRLN010000120.1:0-5419 GCA_964425065.1 uncultured Lachnospiraceae bacterium
GCCGCATGCATGGAAGTATGTCTGGGCAGACCTTCCAAGCGTTTACACATATCAATGAGTTTATGTACCTGGTCGTCCGCATCATAAAGTTTCCGGAACTCAGGGTTTAATTCCAGAGCCCGCTCCAGGGTAATATTCAACTCATTTGGCACCATTTTTGCAATGGAATCCGCGTAAGCATAGGGCAAATCCATTACTCTCGCTACATCACGGATAACACCTTTTGCCTGCAAGGTACCAAAGGTAACGATCTGCACCACCTTGTCCGAACCGTATTTCCGTCCCACGTAATCGATAACCTCCTGTCTTCTTTCGAAGCAGAAGTCAATATCAATATCAGGCATGGACACACGTTCCGGATTCAGGAAACGCTCAAACAGCAAATTGTATCTGATGGGGTCAATGTTTGTAATAGCCAGACAATAAGAAACGATACTGCCCGCCGCAGAGCCACGTCCGGGCCCTACGGGAATGCCGTTTTCTTTTGCATAATTAATAAAATCCCACACTATCAGGAAGTAATCCACATATCCCATGGTGCGGATAACACCTAGTTCGTAATCCAGTCTTTCTTTCAGCGTTTGTCCCGTATTTCCTGCGGGCCGGTTATGGTCTTTTCCATAACGTTTTGTCAGACCGTCATAGCATAGTTTATTTAAATAGGACCAGGAATCATAGCCCTCCGGCACATCGTATTTGGGCAGCTTCGTCACGCCAAATTCAATTTCCACATGACAGCGGTCCGCAATGCGCTGGGTGTTTTCCACTGCCTCCCAGGCATAGGGGAACAATCCCTTCATTTCCTCTTCACTCTTTACATAGTACTGACCGCCATCGTAGCGCAAACGGTCCTCATCCGCCAATTTTTTTCCTGTCTGCAGACAGAGCAAAATATCATGGGGCTCCGCATCACTGGCATAGGTGTAGTGGACATCGTTGGTGGCAACCAAAGGAATGTCCAATTTCTTACTCATTTTAAGGAGTTCGGTGTTTACGTGTTTCTGTTCCGGAATTCCATGATCCTGCAATTCCAAAAAGAAATTTCCCTTTCCGAAGCATTTTTCATATTTCAGGGCAGTCTTCTCCGCCTCATCAATCAGTCCTTTTGTAATATATCTCTGCACCTCGCCGGCAAGACAGGCAGACAGCGCAATAATACCCTCGTGGTACCGGTTTAAGACCTCCATATCCACACGGGGTTTGTAATAATATCCTTCCGTAAAACCTTTGCTGACAATCTTGGTCAGGTTGGCATAGCCTACATTATTTTCCGCAAGAAGCACCAGATGGTAATATCTGTCGTCACCGCCGGTCAGTTCCTTGTCAAACCGGGAATTGGGAGCCACATAAACCTCACAGCCCAAAATAGGATTGATTCCCGCCTCTTTTGCCGCGCGGTAAAAATCAATGACACCGTACATAACACCATGGTCTGTAATCGCCGCACTGTCCATGCCCAATTCTTTCACGCGTTTTACATATTCTTTTATCTTGTTGGAACCGTCCAGCAACGAGTATTCCGTGTGGACATGCAGGTGGGTAAAAGCCATGCGTTTTTCTCCTTGTTTTTTCCCATGTTCAATCGTTAAAATTCTAGTTCTACTTTATCATATTTCCCGTGCAAAAAAAAGAAATTCTTTCTACCGCGTTTCCTTACTTTTCAGGGAAACAAAATACAATTCATGAAGCGCCCGTGTAGACATCAGATATTTCAAGTTTTTATTTTTTTCCCAGTATTCCTCCGTCCTGTCATCCCAGACAATAACCACATCGAATTCCAGCCCCTTCGCCAACATAATTGGCATTACCACAATCTTTTCTTCCAATGTTTTATCCGGTTTGAGAATATACTGAATCGGCCTTCCTGCCGACTGTTTTCCTATCTTTTGTTGCACTTTCCGGGCTGATTCTCCGTCACAAGTAAGAATTGCCACAGACCTATCCGGTGAAATCTGCTCCAAAAGTTCCCATATGGTACTTTGCATCTCCTCCGTTACAATATTGGCAGGTTCCTTTCCCTCTCTGTTAATATACAAATTCGGGTTGTTGATTCCGAGTATTCCAAAAGCAAACCGGTTAATCGGCGCAGTAGAGCGATAACTCTTGCTCAGTTCCGTTTTTTGCAGTTTCTCCCCGAAAATATCTGAAAAGTCCTCTGTATGAACAGTAGATATTTCATAGCCAATCGCTTGGTTTACATCTGCCATAATCGTAAATTTGCTTTTTGAGTACATTCTTTTAATAATCAGTAACTGCACCCGGCAATAGTCCTGTGCTTCATCCAACACCACATGACTTATCTGGTCCAAAGGACGGATTCCTCCAATTAAAATCCGGACATAACTTGCAAGTAGCATGTCCTCATATTGTAGTATTTCTCTGCCTATATCAGCCCGTGTTACCTCATATATATCACGGTTTCCGCCCCTTGTGTATCTTTCCAGCAACTGCAAATAGATTTCCAGAGCCGCCTGAAAATCCCTTTTCTTTCCTTTATAAAGTCTGATATTTTTGTTGATATAATCTAAAAAACCGACGGAATACTTTAAGGAAACAGCCTGTTTTCGTCCGGTTTCCTCTTTATTTTTAATCAAATAATCCACCTGTTCATAATAGCCTGCCTTTTTGAATTTTCCGGGAATCCCTTTATTAATCAGACTATCGAAATTTACCGTATTGATATTTTCCTCCCCAAGTTCCGGTAAAACTGCTGATATATAGGAAGAAAAAATTTCATTTCTCGATAAAACAACTATTTTTTCCGAAGTCAGATTTTCCCTGTTGTGGTACAGCAAAAAAGATAACCGGTGCATCCCAACACTGGTTTTTCCGCTTCCGGCAGGGCCTGTTACCAACAAGTCTGTCAGTTGTGAGTAGCGAATCGCCTTATTCTGTTCCTTGGTAATTGTATCCACAATAACCCGAAGAACCTTGTCCGTATTCTCTGCCAACACTCTGCCAAGCAGTTCATCCTGCACCGCCATGTTTGTGTCATAGTAATACTTTAAAACGCCATTTTCAATCAGGTACTGCCTTTTGCATACCAGTTCGCCCCGGATCTCTCCTTCCGGGCATCTGTATGCCGCTTCTCCTAGGGAACAGTCGTAAAACATGGATGCTATCGGAGTACGCCAATCATAAATCTCGCAGTTATATGTTTTTTTGTCAAAAAAGCCATATCTCCCTATGTATATCGGTTCCGCTTCCCTTTCCCCTTTCTCCCCAAAATCAATTCTTCCAAAGTAAGGTGTTTGCATCAGATAGGTCAACTGTCTTACAGTCTTATCGATTCTGACATAGTGTCCGAATTCTTCTCTTACTCTGTTATCGTAAGACGCCAGGTTTACAATATCATCAAAGTCCTCAACCCCATGGGCACTTTCCTGCCACATGATACGGCGCTGCTCCAGCAGTTCCTCTCTCTGCGTTTCCAATGCCGATGTTTCCTTCTCAAGACTGACTTCGATTTTTATTTTAACCTCCTCTAAGTGTTTCTGTTCCTGTTCAAATATCTTCTGTTCCATACCCATCCCCCTGTATTTTATATGCTATCAGTGTACATAACTCATATCGATATAAACAGACTTTAATTTTTCTTTTTTTTATGTTATAATCACATCAGAAAGAAGAAGACAAAAGAGTACCGAAACAAATCAAATATATCTAAATCACAAAACCCTTCCCACAGTAAACGCAGGAAGGGTTTTAAAATTTTAGTTTGTTGAAATCACACCATTTCTAGCGGGTTATTCCGTTATCTCCATTTTCTCTTTAATAGCATCCTCTCCAAACTCGCCGATATAACCAATCAGTTCTCTGGAAACATTCACTACCGTTTCGGTTGCCTTATTACACTCGTCTACAATCTGGCCGAACTCTTCCACATTCTCTGCGGTGATTTCTGCGCTGGCCGCATTCTGTCTCGAAGAATCCGCCAGAGAAACGATTCCCTCTGCCACTACTTCCTTGTGGACGTTTAATCCATCCACCTCTCCGGCAATTTCTTTGATGGAATCACTGACCTTTCCAACTTCCCTATTCAGGGAACCAAAGATTGTTTCCGTCTCCTTAATTTTTTCATTCTGCTTTACAAAAGCTGCCGATACTTCTTTCGTTACCGCCACGCTGATATCCGCATTATCCAGAAGTGCTGTTACCACTGCCTCAATCTGTCCGGTAGATTCTTTGGACTGGTCGGCCAGTGCCCGGATTTCTTCTGCGACAACCGCAAAGCCTCTTCCGTGTTCGCCCGCTCTTGCCGCCTCAATACTTGCATTCAATGCCAGCAGGTTTGTCTGTGCGGAAATTCCTGCAATAATCTCGGTAGCAGAACGAATCTGCTGGGCAGAATGATTGGTCAATTCTGTCTGCTGTCTTACGTTTTCCATAGCCTCGCTGCTCTTTTTACTGATGGCAACCAGTTCCTCCAGAATATTTTCTACCGAAGCATCATAGTTTTTCATCAATTCAGCACTGTCTGCCAAATTCTCTACATTTCCGGAAATTTTTTCAATGGCGGCACTGATAGCATCAATTTTTACCTTCATATCTTCTACCTGCTCCGCCTGAACGTTACTGTTTGCAGAAATGGTTTCTACTTCACCTTCTGTCTGTTCCAAGGCAATTGTCATGTTTTTAAAAATCTCCTGGAATTCGGCGGAAACTTCACCTAACTCCGCGGAAGATTTGCGGATTCCACCTACCACATTGCCGATTGATGTAAAAGTATCCTGTACGGAACGGGCCATCTCACCAATTTCGTCATTACGCTCCACCAGTTTACTGACGCCCAAATCCATGGTCTCATCTGTCATATCCTGCATGCCGGCAAAAATACTCATAATTTTTCCAAAGAAAAACCGTACCATCACAAAAAACGAAACACAGATAATTAAAATAATACCATTAATGGAAAAAGCAGCCAGCGTAGTGCCGATTACCCCTTTTTCCAATAACTGCAACATAAAAACAACCCATAATAAGGTCAGTATAAATCCAACCCCTACCCCAAGTAATATTTTATTACGTAGCTTCTTTTTCTTTTTTGCATCCATAAGCCTTACTCCTTTTCCTTTGTATATTTTCCCACATCTTCTCGGCAAAGCGCATAGAATTTCAACTTCATTATTTCTTTAAAACTTATGTTATCACTTTTATGCCCAAATTGCAAATTGTTCTAACAATTCTTCTTTCACCGAAGCAAACACCAAGCCGCAAAATTGGACTTTATGTTCTCTGCTGCACTTATATATAGGGCACCCCTTTGACTGCGCCCATTCCTCGCAATGGCCATCTGATTCTATACAGCCCTTACATACACCTGACTCTTTTTTCTTGCATCCTGTGCAACACTCTCCACAGGCTGTAATTGTAGAAAAATCTAGGCAGGGCAAACCGGCAAACACAAAAGGGATAAATC
>CAYRLN010000121.1:0-5401 GCA_964425065.1 uncultured Lachnospiraceae bacterium
ACGAAAGAAAAGTGCCCTGCACGGAATTGGAGTGGGTATGGAGAAGATGAGAGGCCATAAAAGGCAGGACTATATCAGTTGGGATGAGTACTTTATGGGAATTGCACATTTGGCAGGAATGCGTTCCAAAGACCCCAACACCCAGGTGGGAGCTTGTATTGTCAGCGAGGATAATAAGATATTGTCGATGGGATACAATGGTTTTCCCAAAGGCTGTTCTGATGATGAGTTTCCTTGGGACAGGGAAGGGGATGTGCTGGAGACAAAGTATCCCTTTGTTACGCACAGTGAGCTGAATGCGATTTTGAATTACAGGGGAGGTTCCCTGGAAGGAACGAAATTGTATGTATCTCTGTTTCCCTGCAATGAATGTGCAAAGGCAATTATTCAAGCGGGCATTACGGAAATCGTATATGACAGTGATAAATATGCAGGAACCCCGATGAATATTGCGTCTAAGAAAATGTTTGATGCTTCCGGGGTGAAGTATGTGCAGTATGAGAAAAAAGGACGCAATGTCACTTTGGAACTGTAAAGAATGACAGATAAGGTTTGGAAATACACGGGAAGGAGGTTTACATGAGACATATACATAAGCATAAGATTGCGACATGCCTGATTTTAGTATTGCTGGTATGCTCTATGCCGATTGTATCTTATGCAACCTCAAACCAAGACAAATTGGAGGCTGTCCAACAGGAAAAGGAACAGTTGGAAAAAGAACAGAAAGAGAATGAAAAAGAGCTTGCCGATTTGGAAAAAGAACAAAAGAACTTAATGAAACAACTGACGGAAATGAATAATCAGTTGGCGGAAGTTGGGGAACATCTGGAAGAACTGGAATTCCAAATAAGTGAAAAAGAATTGGAAATTGAGTATATCCAGACTGCACTGGCGGACGCGAAAGAAACAGAGGCATGGCAATACGAATGTATGAAACTGAGAATCCAATTTATGTACGAACTCAGTGATAGTTTATTTTTGGATTCTTTGTTCAATATGGATAGCTTTGCCGATTTTCTGAACTTCAGTGAGTTTTTTGAACAACTTACCAACTACGACAAAAACATGTACGATGAATATGTGGCAACCCGCGAGGAGATCGAGAAGGTTGAAAAACAGTATAATTTAGAACTGGCAAAACTCGATAACCTGAAATTGGAGGCGGAGGCGGAAAAAGCAAAGGTATCCGGTCTCATCGGACAGTTGTCTGCATCGATTGCCGAGTACGAAGATGAAATTGAAGCGGCTGAAGCGCAAGCCCTTGCGTACGAAAAGGCAATTAAGGAAAAAGAAGAAGATATTGAATACCTGATGTTAAAAATCAAAGAGGAGCAGATATTGTCCCAGATTGCCGCAAGTGCTACCTGGAGAGACATTTCCCAGGTGAAGTTTGCAGAAGGGGACAGATATCTTTTGGCGAATCTGATTTATTGTGAGGCGGGTGGCGAGCCTTATCAGGGGCAGGTCGCTGTCGGGGCGGTTGTAATGAACCGTGTTCTCAGCTCCAAGTTTCCGGACACAATAGTGGGTGTTATCTATCAGAAGAATCAGTTTTCTCCTGCGGGAAGCGGACGACTGGCAATTGCACTGGCCTATAACAAGGCAACAGAAAGTTGTTACCGGGCAGCAGATGAAGCAATGGCAGGAGTCACCAATGTAGGAAACTGCCTGTTTTTCAGGACACCGATACCGGGACTTGTAGGTCTCCAAATCGGCGGACATATTTTTTATTAATCCCAAAAGAAACGTAAAAACCCCGAACGGTGGAATAGTCTTCCGTTCGGGGTTTTGTTGTTTAGGAATCCGGTGAAATGTGGAATTTAATACCTTTTTACGGGGTATAATAAAAGTAATTGCAATATAGCATATATTTATAAAATTTTAAGAGAAAAATGGGATAAATAGTATGAATTTGCTAGACTTTTGAGCCCTGCAAAGGTATAATTTAAGTTAGTATGCGGAAATTTGTTTTTTTATTGGATATCCTGCGATGGAGAGGTTTTTTCATGAAGAGAAACGGCTATGAACGGAGTGTATTCCGCTCTTTGACTTTAATCAGTCAGTTCGGGATTAACATGATTGTTCCGATGGTAATTTGTTTGTTTTTGGGAATGTTCATAGATGAGAAGGCAGGGACGTCTTATTGGACAATTATCCTTTTCTTTGTAGGGGCGTTGGCAGGATTTAACAGTGTGTACAAGTTGGCAAAACGGATATACACGGATAAGAGCGGCGAGAAAAATGATAGAAAGAATTAGAAAGTGGAACAGAACCCTGCTGGAACTGGAAGGCGGAATTATTTTGTTCGGCCTGGTATGCCAGGTGTCCGGTGTTTGGTTTTTTGAAGATAAAGGGGATTACAGTTTCGGATTATGGCTGGGAATTTTGATTGCACTCTGGGCGGGAGCACATATGTCTCATGTGCTGGAAAGGGCTTTTGACGGACCGGAGGAAGAAGTGGGAAAACGGATGGCCAGGGGAAGCGTTATCCGGTATGTAGCTATTGTTTTAGCCTACGGAGCAGTTGCACTCAGCGGAGCAGGGAATCCGATAATGGCTTTTATTGGGCTTATGGGTTTGAAAGTAGCGGCTTATATCCAGCCGTTTACTCATAAATTTACAAATTGGATTTTTCATGAGACAGATCCGGTTCCGGAACCTCTCATAGAGGAGGAAACGGAACAAAACAAGGACGAAGAGTAAGGAGGTGAGAAAATGGGACGAAGTATTTTGTTGTCCAGTGGAGAAAACGTAGATTTCATGATACACGGTGTGTTTAAATACGAGTTATTTGGACAAGAGTTGTGGATTACAACATCACACATTTGTCTGTTCATCGTAGTTATGATTATCTTTGGTTTTGCAGTGGCCGCAAACAGGGCTATGAAAAAGGCAACCGAGATTCCGGGAAATTTTCAAAATGTGGTCGAACTGATAGTGGAAAAACTGGATAACATGGTTGCAGGAACGATGGGAAGAAATGCTCCGAAGTTCCGGAATTATATCGGAACGGTATTTATCTTTATACTGCTCAGTAACTTCTCGGGACTGTTGGGACTCAGACCTCCCACTGCGGATTATGGTGTAACACTGCCCCTTGGTATTTTGACTTTTATCCTGATTCATTTTAATCAGTTTAAATATCAAAAGCCGAAGGAGATATGGGCAGGGATGTGTTCACCGCTTCCAGCGTGGTTACCAATCTGGTTCCCTATCAATGTAATCAGTGAAATTGCGGTGCCGATTTCCCTGTCCCTTCGTTTGTTCGCAAACGTGCTTTCGGGAACGGTTTTGATGGCGCTGGTATATGGCCTTTTGCAGAAATTTGCGCTTGTTTGGCCGGCTGCACTGCATGTGTACTTTGATCTGTTTTCGGGAGCAATACAGACCTATGTGTTCTGTATGTTGACTATGACGTATGTCAATAATGCAATTGAGGCAGATGGTTAATGGCGGATGCCAAAAGGATTTGAAAGTGAAAAGTTATTTATATTTTTAAGGAGGAAATCACTATGGATTTTAACGAGAATTTTATTTTGGGTTGTTCAGCAATCGGTGCAGGTCTGGCTGTTATCGCCGGTATCGGACCTGGTATCGGACAGGGTATCGCTGCAGGTCATGCGGCAGCAGCAGTGGGACGTAATCCCGGTGCAAAATCTTCTATCACCAGCACCATGCTTCTTGGACAGGCAGTTGCAGAGACAACCGGTTTGTATGGTCTGCTGATTGCGTTCCTGTTGTTATTCCTGAAACCCTTATTACCTTAATGACAGGAGGATAACAGGTTGAATAGTTTAGTGGGAAACAGCCCGCTTTTACTTGATACAGCTGAAGGAATGGAAAGATTATTCGATTTGGACCTGCAGCTTATCGTAGATTCGGGACTGACGATCATAGCATTATTCTTCCTGTATTTCGCATTGTCTTATTTCCTGTTTAACCCTGCGCGCAAAATGCTTAAGGGCAGACAGGAAAAGATTAAAGGCGAACTGGAGAGTGCAGCAGCGGATATGGAAACTGCAAGCAATCTCAAGGAAGAATATGAACTGAAATTGAAAGAAATCGACAAAGAAGCAGACCGGATTTTGGGAGAGGCAAGACAGAAGGCACTTGCAAATGAGAGCCAGATTATTGCTGAGGCAAAAGAAGAGGCTGCACGCATTATGGACAGAGCGCGCAAGGAAGCGGAACTGGAAAAACAGAAAGCTGCCGATGAAGTGAAGAAAGAGATGATTGCTTTGGCATCCATGATGGCAGGAAAAGTTGTATCGGCATCTATCGATACGACAGTTCAGGAATCTCTGATCGATGAGACTTTGAAAGAAATGGGTGTGAGTACATGGCTAAGCTAATATCGAAAACATATGGAGAAGCTTTGTATGGACTCGCCATGGAAGAAAATAAAGCAGAAGCTTTCTTGGAGGAAGTGACGGCAATCAGGGAAATCTTAAAAGAGAACGGAGAATTTGACAAACTGATGAACCATCCCAAAATCCGTAAGGAAGAGAAGATAAATGTGATGGAAGAGGTTTTCAAAGGGAAGGTCAGCGACGAACTTTTAGGATTTCTGGTTTTGGTTTTGCAGAAGGAAAGATATAGAGAACTGGATAAAATATTCCAGTATTTTATCGATCAGGTGAAAGAGGCAAAAGGAATCGGAATTGCCTATGTCACAGCCGCCATGGAACTTACGGAAGTTCAGAAAAAGCGGATCGAGGAGAGACTTTTGGAGACTACTTCCTATAAAGAGATGGAGATGCACTATGCGGTGGATGAAGAACTGATTGGCGGCATGGTAATCCGAATCAAAGACAGAGTAGTTGACAGCAGTGTCAGAACAAAACTGGCAGAATTAACGAAGCAGTTGTATCAGATACAGCTGCAATCATAGAAAGAAAGGTGCGTACAGATCCATGAATTTAAGACCGGAAGAAATCAGTTCTGTTATTAAGGATCAAATTAAAAGATACGCGTCTTCTCTTGAAGTATCCGACGTGGGTACGGTTATTCAAGTAGCAGACGGTATCGCGCGCGTACACGGCTTGGAAAATGCGATGCAGGGAGAACTTTTGGAGTTCCCCGGTGACGTATACGGCATGGTACTTAACCTGGAAGAAGACAATGTTGGTGCTGTTCTTCTGGGTAGCCAGAAAAACATCAATGAAGGGGATACCGTAAAGACAACCGGACGTGTGGTTGAGGTTCCTGTCGGCGATGCAATGCTTGGTCGTGTAGTAAATGCGCTCGGACAGCCTATTGATGGCAAAGGTCCCATCCAGACTGATAAATTCAGACAGATAGAAAGAGTGGCATCCGGTGTTATCACACGAAAATCGGTGGATACACCGTTACAGACCGGTATCAAAGCAATTGACTCCATGGTTCCCATCGGAAGAGG
>CAYRLN010000122.1:0-5376 GCA_964425065.1 uncultured Lachnospiraceae bacterium
CTTCGGTATTTTCTTCTTCCAAAATATCCACGATATCATCGACTGTGATAATACCCACAAGGCGGTCCTCATTGTCCACCACCGGCATAGCCGTAAAGTCGTATTTTTTAAATTGTTTGGCTACCTCTTCCTGATCCTCCAGCGTATGAATGGAAATAACATTTTCATGCATGATATCGCCGATTCGCTCTTCGGGATCGGAAAGCAGCAGATAGCGGAGTGAAAACGTACCGATGAGTTTTCTCTGGGAATCCAGGACATAACAGATATTGATAGTTTCACTGTCCACACCCACCTTACGGATACGCTCAATCGCCTCTGCAACAGTGAGATGCTCCTTCAAGTCCACATACTCCACCGTCATAATACTTCCGGCAGAAGATTCCGGATACCGGAGCAGGTGGTTAATATCTCTTCTGGTCTCAGGTTTCGCATTAGCCAGCAGTTTCTTTACGATATTGGCAGGCATTTCCTCCAAAAAGTCTGCCGCATCATCGGCCATCAGATTATCAATAATGTTCGCCGCCTCCCTGTCAGACAGGGATGTGATAATAAGCTGCTGGTTTTCTACTTCCAAATAAGAAAAAACATCCGCTGCCAGATTCTTGGGAAGAATACGGAATATCTTTAGCATTTCTGCCTCCTCCAGTGCCTCCATAAGCACAGCGATATCCGCATCGTTCATCTCCTCAATCTTCTGACGCAGGGATGTATACTGTTTCATCTCCAATAATTCTCTGATTTCATTCATGACAGAATCCTCCTTTTAGGCAGAGAACCCCCTTATAAGGATTCTCATGGTGTTTATGCTCGTACACGGGAGCGGGTTTTCATTATTGTTACTACTTCGGTACTTCACAAAACCACCACCTTTCTGTCAAAAATCATACTTTCCATAAGGATTTTAACCCCAATATTTATTCTTTGTCAATGTAATATGTTTCTTCTATTAAAGAAATTGTTGCCTTGCCGTTTGTTGCCTCCGTAATGTCCTTTTCCATCTTGCCCGCCATCTCATAGGGAAGCGTCACCTGCAAACGCACCACATCCGTGTATTCTGCACTCTGAGGCTCTATTTTGCTCTGCCCAAGCAAATACAAAATCTTGCCGATTCCGTTGTAATCGGTCTCAATCCCAAGGACCTTTCCATAGCGCATCCAGGCCACCGCCGAATTCTCAATTCCGGCCTTTGTCGCCTGGGTATAGGCTCTCACCAATCCGCCTGTGCCGAGAAGTACACCGCCAAAATATCTGGTTACCACCACCGCAATATTCCGGATACCCTCTCCTAAAAGCACGTCAAGCATGGGACGCCCTGCCGTTCCTCCCGGTTCCCCGTCATCGCTATATCTCTGGATACCACCGTTTTCACCCACCACAAAAGCGTGGCAATTGTGTCTGGCATCCCAATATTTCTTTTTCATTTCTTCTATAAAAGATATGGCTTCTTCTTCCGTTTCCACTTTTCGGACCGTGGCAATGAAGCGGGATTTTTTTTCCACAATTTCGCCCTCTCCACCCTCGATTAAAACGCGGTAAGCCTCTTTTTTTCCTGTTTCCGTAACCGACATCCGTTTATCCTTTTCCTACTATAAACATATTTTATAAAATTATAGCATAAACATTGGTAAAATTGTGAACAATTCTTAATATAAAGAAAAAACCTTTATTTACAAAAATATTTTTGGTATAATGAAACACGTAATGTCCTAAAAAGACTTACATAGGATTCGCTTAAGCGAAACAGAAAGGTGAATGGATTTATGAATTATGGCAGAAAAGGAGTCCGAAAAAAACAAAAGGCTCTGAATTCAAAATCTATGAAGTGGGGAAAAAAGATAGCGTTTACAACAGTCATGGCGCTTTTAGTAGGAATTATCTCATTGGGTATTATCGGTGTGTCTGCCGGTATCGGCGTATTCAACGGTATCATTGCTACCGCCCCGGTTATCAACAGTAACGATGTTGCCCCGGTGGGATTCTCGACCTTTGTATATGACAATGAAGGAAATCAAATCGACAAACTGGTCGCACAGGATTCCAACCGTATTTCCGTAACCTGGGAACAGATTCCCGAGGATTTGGCGAATGCTTTTGTCGCTATTGAAGACCAGCGTTTTTATGAGCATAACGGTATCGACATTAAAGGTCTTCTCCGTGCCGGCTACCAGTTTATCAAAACCGGCGGCGAGGAGACACAGGGTGCCAGTACCATTACCCAGCAGCTGCTGAAAAACACCATTTTCACAAACTGGGTAAATGAAGACAGCATGATTGAAAAAATCGAGCGTAAATTCCAAGAGCAATATCTTGCCATTGAATTGACCAAAATACTGAGTAAGGATGAAATCCTGCTCCGCTATATGAACACAATTAACCTGGGTCAGAATACTCTGGGCGTACAGTCTGCATCCCTCCGCTATTTTAATAAGGATGTTTCCGAATTAACCTTATCTGAGTGTGCGGTTATTGCAGGTATTACCCAGAACCCTTCCAAATACAATCCCATCTCCCGTCCCGAAAAGAATGCAGAGAGGCGGGAACGTGTACTCACTGCCATGTTGGAACAGGGATACATTACCCAGGCCGAATATGACGAAGCTATAGCAGATGATGTTTACTCCCGAATCCAGACTGTCAATGTCCAAATCAGTCAAAACGAGGTTAGTTCTTATTTTATTGATGCCCTCACGGAAGATGTTTACAATGACCTTCTTAAAGCAGGATACAGTACAACATCCGCATCCACTTTGCTTTACAGTGGCGGCTTGCGCATTTACTCCACCATGGATTCCGAAATTCAGGCAATCTGTGACGAGGAATTTGCCGACCCGGAGAACTTCCCCATTGATACGAAGTGGTATCTGCAATATGCATTGACCACTAAAAAAGCCGACGGGGAATATTACAACTACAGTAAAGAAATGATGCAGACCTGGTTCAAGAAATATGTAGACCAGGACTTTAACCTCATTTTCACTTCCCAGGAAGATGCATACGATGCAATCGAATATTATAAGGAAGAAATTCTCGAAGAAGGCGAAGAAGTAATTGCCGAGAGCGTTTCCCTTGTGGTCCAGCCCCAGATGTCCATGACCATTATAGACCAGAGCACCGGCTATGTGGTTGCCCTGATTGGCGGACGAGGTACAAAAGAAGGCAGCCGTACCTTGAACCGTGCAACGGATTCACTCCGTTCCCCCGGTTCCACATTCAAGATTTTAAGTGCTTACGCTCCTGCACTTGACAGTGGAAACTTAACACTTGCCACCGTACTCAATGATGCCCCTTTTGCCTATGACAATGGTGTACTGGTACGTAACTGGTGGACAGGTGACTACCGTGGTATCAATTCATTGCGCACCGGTATTGAGGATTCCATGAACGTTTTAACCGTAAAATTGCTGACTTGGATTACTCCTCAGCTTGGTTTTGATTATTTGAAGGAATTTGGCTTTACCACCCTCAATCAGGCCCAGGACTGTTATCAGGCTATGGCTCTCGGTGGTGTTACCGGTGTAACCAACTATGAAGTAAACGCCGCTTATGCAGCCATTGCAAACGGCGGTGTCTATATCGAGCCCAAGTTATATACAAAGGTTCTTGACTCCGAAGGAAATGTCATCTTGGATAATACAGAGACAAATTCCCACCGTGTGCTCAAAGAAACCACTGCTTTCCTGCTCACAAGCGCGATGGAAGATGTTGTAACAAAGGGTACCGGTACAGCCGTTAACTTTGGTGGTATGTCCATCGCCGGTAAAACGGGTACCGCATCCGAAACAAAAGACGTGTGGTTTGCCGGATACACTCCCTACTACACTGCAACTGTTTGGGGTGGTTATGACAATCAGGTTCCCATGGACGAGAGCAAAACCAATCCTGAAAAACAGTTGGCTAAGACCCTGTGGCGGGCGGTTATGGAACGTATCCATGAAGATTTACCCAACCAGTCCTTTGTTATGCCAAACGGAATCGTTGAGGCTCAGGTTTGCTCCAAATCCGGTAAGTTACCCAAAGAAGGACAATGCGATGTCATGGGCTGCGTAATTACCGAATATTTTGACGAAAGTACCATTCCAACAGAATACTGTGATGTCCATTACAATGGTAACCTTTGCTTGTATTCTATGCTTGTTCCCTGTGAGAACTGTCCTTTCAGTTATCCCGGACCGGGCGTTATAGAACTCCCCTTGATTGAGGATTATTCCTTAATTGACGGCTCTACCATCATTACGGAAAATGAAGATGGAACCATTACAAGCACCACGCCATATACCACGTATATGTGTCCTCACAATGAAGCATTCTTCTCTGATCCGAATGCGTATGCAATTTTGGAGATACACAGACAGGAGTTGGAAATCCGTGGATACTATTTCCCGCCGATTACCCAACCAACCTATTGGTAAATTTTATTTTGAAACAAAAAAATGCCGCACTCCCTATTACAGGGGTGCGGCGAATTTTTATATTCCTTTGATTTCTTTAATCTGCTTTTCCAGTTCACCGATGCCATTCCGGGCATTTGCAATGTTGCGGCACTGTTTTTCAAACATCTCTTCCGGACAATTTCCAAAGTTCTCATAATAGATACGACCGATTTCCATGTAATTCTTCTTTAATACTTCTTCACATGTACTAATCTGGCTCTTGAGTCTTATAATCTCAGCCATTTCCTTCGCCTTATCTACGGCAGCCTGTCCTTTCGTTGTAATGGTCTCTTCCACTTTGCTAAAAAAATCCATCTGTAATCCTTCCTTTCATGAAACCGGCGAAGCAAACCCCTCTCCGTCATCTCTTGCTACCATTGTAACTGATTTTCCATCGGAATAAAACATATTTTTACTTTTTTATAATGAAATTTCTTTTTGTATATGATATAATCATTCTACGGGTAAAACCAACATACCTAACAGACATGGAGTAACTAAAATGCAAACGATTTTTATGAGTGGGAAAGTAAATAATGAAATGGAGATATGCGAAATTACGGATTTGGAAGCAAAGCAGTTAATTGAAAAAGCATTGTTAAAAAATCGCATTTCCTATTATTTAAAGTGGCCCAAAGCCAAATTTTGGAGCCGCAGACGTGTTATTTGTGTTCTCTGCGTCAATGACAACTCCAAAGATGATGCAGAGGCTGCAATCAAAGAATTAGGCGAAGAAGTGACCGATTATGTGCACTTTGTCTCCCGCAAATCAGACAACGAATTCCTGTAGAATTGTTCCCGTTTTTGACCAAATTTGCGTTGACAAAGCAAACTCTATTTGATACAATAGGCTTCGGTGATTGCGAAGGAGACTTCTTTTGCAAGTACTAAGCTGCTGTGGCTCAGTCGGTAGAGCGTCGCATTGGTAGTGCGGAGGTCACGG
>CAYRLN010000123.1:0-5374 GCA_964425065.1 uncultured Lachnospiraceae bacterium
GTCTTAAGGTTTCTTCAAACAATAAGGTTTCATCTTCAAATACACCAATTTTCGTGGAAGTGGAACCGGGATTAATAATCAAACTTTTAATAGACATTTTCATTTCCTCCTATTCTGGGATTTACGCGTTCTTTTTCATCTCTTCTGCAACTACTGCTGCCAGAGCCATGGAGTTTACTTTTGTCTCAAAGCTGTCGGAGCGGCTGGTCAAAATTACGGGCACCTTAGTACCTGTTAAGATACAACCGTTTTTCATATCTGTCATATGTACAATTCCTTTGTACAGAATGTTTCCTGCGTGGATATCCGGGAAAAGAAGGATATCTGCATCGCCCTGGATTTTTCTGTCGGTAGCGCCCTTGTGTTTTGCAGCTTCGGGGTCGATGGAAAGGTCGAGGGACAGAGGTCCGTCAACGATACAACCTTTAATTTCACCGTTCTCCCACATTTTTGTAAGTTCCGCTGCCTCCACCGTTGCAGGCATTTTAGGGTTCACTACTTCTACTGCTGCCAAAGGTGCAACTTTGGGGCACTCTACGCCACAAGCATATGCAACGGGCAGTGTGTTTTTAATAATGTTTACTTTATCTTCCAGGGTAGGATATGTCATAAATGCTACGTCTGTTAAGAACAACAGTCTGTCGATACCGGGAATCTCAAATACTGCTACATGGGAAAGGGCTCCACCGGTTCTGAGACCTACTTCTTTGTCCAAAACGCTCTTTAAGAAATTCTTTGTGTCAATGAGACCCTTCATATACATGTCAACTTTGCCGTCATGAGCCAGTTTAACCGCAACCAAAGATGCCTCTACGGGGTCAACTACATTGATAATTTCGAATCCATCCAAATCCATATCAATTGTAGCAGCGATTTCTCTGATTTTTGCTTCGTCGCCAACTAAAACTGCATCAGCGATGCCGCGTTTCTTTGCCTCTTTTACTGCTTCTAAGACTGCGTCATCCTGCGCTACGGAAACAGCAACTTTTTTCATGCCGCACTCTTTTACTTTTGAAATAATTTCATCAAAACTTTTATTCATTTCTAACACCTTTCTATCCGTACCCTGCGGAGTTCATATGTTTATCGTTAAAATAATAACACACTGGATATTAAAAATCAACCTCACAAAAGGAATTCCTTGCACCTTTTACAGCACAAGGAATTCCTACAAAATTACGTTATTGGAAAAGAAATCTATTTCTTTTTCCGCATGAGTTTCCGGCATCCTAAAATAACCAACATCACAAGAGCTGCCCCACCGATACTGCCGGCAATCCATGGCAAATATTTTCCATAATCGGGGCCTGCCACTTCTTCCACAGCAAAACGTCCCGGCTCCTCCATATCAAACACAAGGTAACTTCCCATTACTCTGCTTTCCACCGTCACAAAGGAATCATCTTTCCAAACCTTGACAATCCATTCTTTCTCCGCATCTTCCATCAGGTATCTAACGGTTACCGGTCCGGTATATTCTGTCTCTTCATCCGTGATACGAAACCGTCCTGCTTCATCGGCATATTCCAGTATGTAACCGGGTAAAAATTCACCTTCCACCAGTAGTTTTGCTTTGCCGTTTTCATCCTTCTCATTACTCAGCAGACTGGTCGTCCACAACAAATACTGTGCATCTATCCGTTTATTTCCGGTAATACGCTCAAGAGCTGCATCCGGCCACTGACCGTAATAACCTTCCTTTTGCGGAATCTCCGGCAACTGACTTTCCGAAATAGAATCCCCATAATTACACTGTAGCTGCAAAACCTCGGTTCCTTCTATTACAAAACTTACTGTAAAGCGGGAGAATTCATCCGGCACACCTTCCATTTGTCGCAATTCTCCATAGGGAACAGACATGGCTCCGCCATAATAATTAATGGAATCCACACCCCCGGTACCTTCATCCACAAAGCAGTTACCGTACAGCGTTCCTTCTTCCAACAGTTTGCCTGCGATACTGCCAATTTCTTTACCCTCGCAAGTAACCTGCACCATGGAAACGGAATACAAAATATGCTTTCCAATTCCCGCAATACCACCTACCTGCTTATTGCCTTTTACCTCACAAAGAGCGTAACAGCCCCGGATTGTGCCGCCAAAATAACCTGCCACACCGCCGACCATGCCTCCGCCCGTGCTTTCTACCATGCCATAGTTTTGGCAACCGTACAAAGTCCCGTAGTTTGCTTTTCCGGCAATACCACCTGCATAATCCTTTTTCGCCGTGACGGTACCTTCATTATTGCATTGTCTGACAATAGCCCTTACGGATGTGATTTCTTCCGTAGTAACATCTCCCTTTACCTCGATGTCTTCTTCGGGATCAAGATCATATTCCACTGAAATTTGCCCTATGATACCGCCCACGCAGGTATCCGCCTGTACAATGCCAAGGTTGGTGCACTTTTCTAAGAGTCCCTGCCGGATCTCCTGTGTTTCAGCCAAAGACTCCTGCTCGGAAGCATCCTCAATTACTGTTTCGTTTTGCGTAAACAAATCATCTCTTATTTCTGATATCAGTTGCCGCAACAACTTCGCCTGCTCAGAAATTTTATCTGTAGTCTCTTCTATTTCCGCTCCTTTGCCTTCTAATAGAACAGAAAGGGCATCCATATCATTTACAGCCGCTGTGGTAGCGGCATCCAGAATGTTTAAATTATTTGTAATGTTACCGGTCTGGGCACTTGAAGCCGCAGTAATATTTTTAAGGTGCCTTCCACTATTTCCAATGAATTTTGTAACAGTCTCTACATACTCCGAAGCTTCTTCATTATCCCGCCAGTCTTCTCCAAAGATGTCATCCCAGCCACCAATGTCACCACCGCTGACGTCTCCGCTACTGACATCTGTGTCACTTCCGTTTTCGTCAGAATTGTCATCCAAGGAATCCCGCCATTCTTCCGTATCTTTCTCGAATTGCTCCATTTCATTTGACAACGCCGTCATCTCGCCATTATAGACATTCCACAAATGAACGGCGATATTCTTCAGGTTGCTTGTAGCAGCAGTGGCCGTGCGGAGATTTGCGGCAATATTTTTGGTATAAACAGAAGCTTCATCACCGGTTTCGCTAAGTTGCTGTGCCAACTGTTCCATCAAATCCAACATTTCATCCAGTTCTGCGTCCAGCTCATTCATTTTATCATTCATGTACTCAATCTGCATGAAAGGTTCCATCTGCCCGGCAATGCCGCCTACGTCTTTTCTTCCCTGGATAAAGCCTGTATTTTCGCAATTTCTTACCGTTCCTTGCTGCATTCTGCCAACAATTCCGCCGATATTGTATCCTACATGCTCATAACCGATTGCACCGCTGTTTACGCAGTCTGCAATCCAGCCGTCGGAAATGCCTGCGATACCACCTGCATCTACATGCGCACTCCAATTTTCCGTGGAATTAATTTCTTCCAGTTTTTCTAATGTCAGATTTTCTAAATCCAGTGCCACCTCGTTCAAATAAGTATTCACCGCTCCAACGTTTTCACAGGCTTCCACACTTCCATGATTTTCCCCTACAATACCGCCTGTGGAATGATAACCGATTATCACACCTTCATTTTTACAATCTATAATCTGCCCTGAACTTTCGTTTACTCCGGCAATACCACCAATTCCGGTATCACCCTCTAAAAGACCTTGGAAAACACAATTTTCAATTTTTCCGTAATTGCGGCCTACAATGCCTCCCATGGCGCTTTGTCCGTTCTTTTGCAAGCCTTTCCCGTTTACCGTCAGATTTCTAATCTCACCGCCGGTCTGTAAATAACGGAACAATCCCATGTCATCCCCTTTTGCATTCAACAAGACACCGCTGATAGAATGTCCGTTTCCCTCAAAAATTCCTGCAAATACAGGAATGACCACATTTTCTTTTGTCAATTCAATATCTTCCAAAAGTTCAACTTTTTTCCCTTTTGACCAGGAATCCAGTCTACAGTTTTCTGCCAATTCCAGAAATTCAGACTCAGAGCGCACGTAAACGATAACGTAATCCGCTTCTGCCAGTTCTGATGTAACACCATTCCGGGAACCGGAGATATATTCTTCCACAGTAGGATACCCGGATGAAGTAGCATTTTCCGCAGTTTTGCTTTCTGCCGCCGCATTCTCCCCGGCACTTACCTGCAAAGGCAAGAAAGATACACACAGACACAGGCACAAGACAGTCACAAAGCCTCCCGGATTTTTTCCCATTTTATGCTTCCATATTTTCTGCATCTTCTTCCCCTCCTTCCGTTTCCACACTGTCCTTCATGCGCACCACTGCACCGATTTCTCCGTCGATGACACCGGTAAAATCTCCGTCAATGACACCCTTCACATAACCGCGGACATGTCCGTTCACACGAACCTTTCCGGTCTGCGGTAAGGGTTTTACCATTTCCACCTTCAGTGAGAAGGAGGTTTTTTCTATTAAGATATCACCCAGAAGCAAGGTCTGCGGCAATACCAAAAGCACCAGCAAAATAGAAGTCAGTGCCCCTCGTCCCAAAGCCGCTCCCAATTCCCCGATAATAACGTTGGTTGATACGCTTCCTACGATATATCCCGCAGATACCAGCATGGTTCCACTGGTAACGATGGTTGGGAATGCCTGATTCAGCGCCTCTATGGCAGCCTTTTTAATAGGCATATAGCGTTTCAAATCCATATACCTGCTTGTGATAACAATCGCATAGTCAATGGTGGCACCCATCTGTATGGAAGAAACCACCAGATATCCCAGGAAAAATACCGGCTGGTCTACCAAATAAGGAATAGAGAAGTTGATCCAGATACTTCCCTGGATAGTTAAAACCAAAAGCACCGGCAGCCCTGCCGACTTAAAGGTAAAGAGCAGGATAATCATAACCATAACCGCGGTCAGAATTGTAATCATATTGTTATCGGAGGCAAATGCTTCCATCAAGTCTCTATTGTTGGTAGACATACCTACCAGATAAGTTTCCTCATAATATTTCAGGATGGTTTCCCTTACGGTTTCCAGAGCGGCATAGGTTTCCTCTCCTTCAAAGGGCACGCTAAGTTCCAGCACCATACGGCTGTAATTTTCACTTTGCATCTGCTTTCTGGCCATATCAATCATAGAATAGGCCTCCATCAGCATGTCTTCCAATTCCCCTTCCAACGTAATATTTCCCCGTTCTTTTTGCTCGAAAATAAATAAGAACATATCAAGCAAGGGAATCTCGTAACTGTTTACCCCCTCTAAAATAGCACCAAAGTCAGAACCGTTTACCGCATATGCCGAGTATAAGAGTTGGGCTACCTCCACATCCATATCAATTAATTCAGAAAATTCCCGGGCTGTCAGTTTCTCCGTCAGGACATAACCATCCATCGCTTCAATGTTAGCAAGTCCCATGGCTGA
>CAYRLN010000124.1:0-5374 GCA_964425065.1 uncultured Lachnospiraceae bacterium
ATCCAAATTAGCTCTGACTTTTGGGCGTAAATGGGACAAAAGAAAGTATTTACATCCAATACCAAATAAATCATGCATTAAATGTTTTATTTAACCGTTATTGGTAAAGAAGTTTGGGCGTGAACTATAGCAGATTGATGTTTTACGCCCAATCAGTTGAAGGTAGCAAGCAACCTAATTCGGCTCATCTGTGCATGGCTCAAAGCAAACGCACAACTCCCAATTTGTATAAATAGAGGCAACAAATCATATCCCCGGTTAGTGAAAGGAGAGTTACCTATGAAAATACAAAATACGTCAATCTATATTGGAAAAAATCAGACCGGTACAGGAACGCTTATGTCTGCCGCAGGCGAAGCGGTGGGACAGAAAGAGAAAACCGGGAAATCTATTTATGCAGGTGACTTAAATAACTTGTGTGACACTGTGGAGCAGAAAAGGCAGCAGGCCAGGAAGCAGGCAATGAGAATCGTGGGCGATGTCTGGGAAAGTGAGCAAAAGATTGATGCAGATTTGGCTGCCAGAAGCAAAAAAATAGAGGAACTATATCGGGAAGTGGGGACCTATAATCAGGAAATAAATGCCAGAGAAGCAGAGCGCGCAAAACTAAAAGAAGCTTATGGTGTGGCTGAGGACAGCCGGGAGCAACAGGAATTGGATTTGTTGGAGAAAGAGGCAGATTCCCGTGTCCCGGGCAAGGGTGTTCATCTTACAAAAGAAGAGCGTGAACAAATCGAAAAGATAAAGGCGGACGGATTGACGGAATATCAAAGCCGTATGCTGGAAAAGAAAGAAATTTGTGTGGGAAATGAGATTGCGATAGAAGAACTGGAAAAAGAAATCGAACTTGAAAATGCAATTATAACGGGTATTAAATTGGAGCGACTGAAAAGTAATCCCATGGGAAAGGCCCAAAGACAGGCCGATGCGATTATGAATGCTGCCAGCGAGGAAATCGTAGGCATGCTGGTGGACGAAGCAAAAGAGCATTTGGATAAAGAAATGCAGGAGAAGGTGGAACAGGCTGAGCGGAAGGAAGAAAAAGAGGAAATCCGGGAAGAAAAATTAGAAAAAATCAAAGAAAAAAAGGAAGAACAGGAAGAATTGACCGAAGAGATTATAGAAGCAACAGAAGAGTTGATAAGTCTGGGTGGTAAGCAGATTGATGTTCAGAAAGAGATTAAAAACATTATGAATAAGATGAAGATATTGGAGGATGACATCAAAGGTGCCAAGGTAGATGAAGAAGTGTAAAAAATCTCCCCGCAAGTGCGTAAAGTGACTTGCGGGGATTTTTTTGGCAACTTGTGCCCCTAAAATGGCAACTTATGTAACAGTGCCTTGTGCAGACTCTCGACTTATGTTAGGGTACAAAGGAAGGAGGCGGAACAATGAAAATTACAATTAATATAGATGATAACCTAAATGAAACAGAGATAGCAGTTTCCTGCAAAGAGTTGACGGCTGATATAGAAAAAATAATTGCAACTCTCCGAATGATTAACCAGCAGATGCTTGTGGAAAAGGATGACGAAAATGTGTTGCTTGATGTGGCGAAGATTGCATATATAGAGGCGGTGGAAAGAAAAACCTTTGTTTATACGGAAACGGCCTTTTATGAATCAAAATTAAAGCTATATGAGATGGAGGAACGATTATGTCAGAGTGGATTCCTGCGGGTTAGCAAATCTTGTCTGGTCCATCTGAAATTTATTCGTTCCATTAAGAATGATGTAGAACGTAAATTAAAACTGACATTGAAAAATGGAGAGCAAATTATTGTATCCAGGCAATATGCGGATGAGATTAAGAAGAGATTGGGGGTTATGTAAATGTTGAAAAAGAAAACAATTTTTGACTTCTTTGGAAATGTATTTATGGTATATGGAGTTTCTGTTTTAATTCTTGCAGTGCTTTGTTATTTTGTGGGAAATGAAGCAAGTGAGGTGTCCACTATGTTTGGCGTGGATGGAAAGGGACTTAGACCGGAGACTTTATTTCAGTTTTTGGGCATTGTAGTGTTACTGGTTGCCTACGAATGGTTGTTTTTAACAGATTTATTGATTAAAAACTGGCCACTATTAGTCAGAACAATTTGCATGTTTGTATCAGTGATTGTTTCAGTCGGTGTGTTTGCGGCATTGTTTGGATGGTTTCCTGTGAATATGCCGAGAGCATGGGCGGCCTTTTTGGTTAGCTTTTTTGTCTGTGCAACAGTTAGTATTTGCGTATCTGTTCTTAAAGAAAAAAGTGAAAATAGAAAAATGCAGGAGGCGTTGGACCGTTTGCAGGAGGTGGAGAACTGATGGAGGAGAAACAGGCAGGTGAAGCGGCTGTGAAACTTAATGTTGATAAGCCGATTCGAATTAAAAACATAAGTCACTCCTTCGGTGAAAAGAAGGTTTTGTGTGAAATAAATTTGACGGCTGAAAAAGGTGAAATTATCGGTTTGCTTGGTCCCTCCGGTGCGGGAAAAACTACGCTAATCAATATTTTGACCGGTCAGCTTTGCCCGGAAAAAGGAGACTCCTTCCTTCTGGGAAAGAATTCGAAGGAATTAAAAGGAAGAGATTACCTAAAAATAGGAATTATGATGGACAACTTTGGTTTGTACGAGAGGATGAGTTGTTATGACAATTTAAAGTTTTTCGGGATGCTGGATGGAAAGAAAACGTGTCGTATTGAAGACCTGCTGGAACAGGTTGGTTTGCTGGAGGCCAAAAAGACAACAGTGTCCAACCTGTCCAAAGGAATGAAAAACAGATTGTCCTTTGCAAGGGCTCTGATTCGCAGACCTGAAATTTTGTTTTTAGATGAACCTACCAGTGGACTTGACCCTGCTACCGTAGAAGAAATCCATAAGATGATTTGGGCAGAAAAAGAAAAAGGGACGACAATTTTTCTGACTACCCATAACATGCATGAAGCAGAGAAACTATGCGATAATATTGCCCTTTTAAATGAGGGGAGAATTATTGAGTATGGTTCCCCAAAGGAGATTTGCAGAAGATATAATCATCAAAAGAAGATTAATCTTCACCTTACGGATGGGGCAGATATAACTTTGGAACACAATAAAGAGAGTGGTGAAAAAATCCTTATGTATCTTTCCCAAGGGGAATTGGAAACCATACATTCCACGGAACCGAATCTGGAAACGATATTTATCGAATTGACGGGAAGGGGGTTGGACAAATAATGAACCATGTTTTGGCTATTTTATGGAAACAGATAAAAGATACCCTTAAAAATAAAGAAACACTGATTCAGTTTGTTATGTTCCCTGCCATTACGGTGGTAATGGAAAATGCCATACATATAGATGGGATGCCGGAGCGCTATTTTGCAAATTTGTTCGGGGTTATGTATATTGGTATGGCTCCGCTCACAAGTATTGCTTCAGTGATTGCGGAAGAAAAGGAGAAGAACACGTTACGGGTACTTAGATTATCTAACGTGAAGGCGATGGAATATTTGCTGGGAAATGCCATTTACATATGGTGTGTATGTATGATTGGCTCCCTGATTATCGGAATTGCAGGCGGTTATGCAGGAGCAGTTTTGGTGAAATTTATGTTAATCATGGCGCTGGGGCATATGTGTTCTTTGCTGGTGGGTGCATCCATTGGGGTGATTAGTAAAAGCCAGATGCAGGCAACATCCCTTACCGTTCCCGTTATGCTGGTATTTGCCTTTCTTCCGATGCTCTCTGCTTTTAATGAGGGCATTGCAAAGGCGGCAAAGTTTGTGTTTTCCCAGCAGTTTTATATGATGATAAACAGTTTGCCGGAAATGAAAGTGACAATGGAAAGCGGATTTGTTTTGGGCGGAAATGTGATTGTGATTTTAGCACTGTTTTTATGGGCGTATAAAAAAGGGCTTTGATAAAAGGAAAAGGTCGTGGTACCACATTTGTGATACCGCGACCTTTAGTATTCTACCGGGAACAAGAATTCAAGTAATTTTATACATTTATCAAGGTTTTCAGTGTTGAGAACAATACCGATGAAGGCCTCTTCGTCTCCGTAAGAGTAGTATTCATTAAATTTTTCACTGGCAGCCAAGTTGATACCCACAGGAATAGGCTCTGTCATGGAATCGGGATCGGTATAGTCAGGATACTCAATAACGTAGGTTAAAGACTCCTCCTGTGAGACCCGCTCCACTTCATCGACAAAAGCATTGTCAATGTAGAAGAGATAGTCCTTGTACTGCTCCAGCATTTCTTCGCTTAGGTGGTTGCGAAGGTCAGAATATACAGTCTTGTATGCATATTTATTAAAATTATATTCGTCCATGGTCATGATATCCAGGTCGCCTGCAGCGAGATAAACCATAATCGTCTGGTTGGCTTGCAGCCCGAGCTGGTCCATCTGTTCTCCCATGCGGAAGGTGTGTTCAAATTGTAAGGAATACTCTTCCACATCGACATCTATATAGGAAGCAAATTCTTCTGCAAACTCATCCGGACTGTCCAATGTTTGGGAGGAAGCGTTTAACAACACACCGTACATTGCTATTTCTTTTGAGTTAATCATATCCACAGCAAACCAACATAATAAAAGTACTACTGCCAGGCAGCCCAAAACATGCCATTTATAGTAGTACACAAAATAGTTTATTTTTTCGCGAAATGACTTTTCTTTTATTGCCTCGCGCTCTTCTTTAAATTCATCCATTACAGCCATGATTTTCCCACCTTTTTTGGAAACGTTTCTTCTATAATAATGTGTCAAAAAGATAATGTCAATGAACCTGCAGTTAGAGGATTATTAAAAAACAATAAAATCTGTGGAAAAAGGTAAGGCATACAGAAGATTTGCCTTGAAAGATTTTGTAGAATATACTATGATAAATGGTAAGTAATTGAACAGAAAAGGAGAAATTAAATGAGTGACACATATGTAGAATGCCTTGTAAAAAGTAAGGCCGGATTGCTTGTAAGATTTGGAAAATATTTTCTTATCATGATGACAGTTGTTTGCTTTTTGGTTGGTTTCCTGCTGTGGCCGGCAATGTTTGTGGCATTGGCACTCGGTATCGGAGCTTATTTTGTATATTTGCAGGCAGATTTGGAATTTGAATATTTATATCTGGATAAAGAATTAAGCGTCGACAAGGTAATGGCAAAAAGCAAGAGAAAAAAAGTGGGCAAGTTTGATGTTGAGAGAATGGAAATTCTTGCTCCCATTAAATCCCATCAACTCGACAGTTACAGAAACCGTCAGTATAAAGTGCTTGATTACAGTACAAGAGTGGAGGAGCAGCCTGATACGCGTTATGTAATGTACTATGATGGAAATACAAAGGTAATCTTAAGTCCTACCCCCGAACTGGTAAAAGCCCTTAAGAACGTGGCACCCAGAAAAGTTTT
>CAYRLN010000125.1:0-5368 GCA_964425065.1 uncultured Lachnospiraceae bacterium
GTTATTTTATTGTAGATAATGCGGTGGAAGAACAATCCATGAATCTGATCGTAGTGTTGATTTGCGGTGTCGGTGCCATCATGAGCCAAATGGGTGATTTGGCGGCTTCGGCGATTAAGAGAAATCATGATATTAAAGATTACGGAAAACTGATACCCGGTCACGGCGGCATTATGGACCGCTTTGACAGTGTGATTGTGACTGCGCCCATGATTTATTTTATGACTATTTTACTCATGAAATAACATAAAAAACGACCACGCAGTCGGAATATGCGAAAGGGAGTTAAAAGATGAAGAAATTGGGAATACTTGGCTCCACCGGTTCAATTGGGACGCAGGCGCTTGAGGTGGTAAGAGCCAATCAGGAACTTAAGGTGACAGCTCTTGCGGCAGGAAGCAGCGTAGAGAAAATGGAGCAGCAGATCCGGGAGTTTCAACCCAAACTTGCGGTGATGTGGGATGAAAAGGCGGCAAGTGATTTGCGAGCCAGAGTGGCAGACATGGACGTCAAGGTGTCTTATGGCATGGACGGCCTTATGGAAATTGCAGCTTTTTCAGAAGTAGAGGTATTGTTAACAGCGGTAGTGGGTATGATTGGTATCAGACCTACTATCGAAGCGATAAAAAATGGCAAGACGATTGCTCTTGCCAATAAAGAAACGCTGGTAACGGCAGGACACATTATTATGCCCCTGGCAGCAGAGTATCATGTTCCTATTTTGCCTGTGGACAGTGAGCACAGCGCAATTTTCCAGTCTTTGAACGGGGAACCGAAAGACAGAATAGAAAAGATTTTGCTGACAGCGTCAGGGGGACCTTTCCGTGGAAGAAAACGGGAACAACTTTATGATATTCAGGTAGAAGACGCGTTAAAACATCCGAACTGGGCGATGGGAAGAAAGATTACCATTGATTCTTCCACATTGGTTAACAAAGGTTTGGAAGTGATTGAAGCAAAATGGCTTTTTGATGTGACACCGGAGCAGATTCAGGTGGTAGTACATCCCCAGAGCATTATTCATTCTATGGTACAGTATGTGGATGGCGGTATTATGGCACAGCTTGGCATGCCGGATATGAAACTGCCAATCCAGTATGCATTGTTTTATCCGGACAGAAAGCCTATGGACGGTAAGAGAGTGGATTTTTACGAACTGGGCAGTATGACCTTTGAAAAACCGGACACAGAGGCGTTTCCGGGTTTGCGGTTGGCGTATGAAGCACTTGTGGCAGGTGGTAGTATGCCCACAGTTTATAATGCGGCAAATGAAAAAGCAGTAAGCTTATTTTTGGACAGAAAAATCAAGTATTTGCAGATTGCAGAATTGATTGAAGAGTCCATGAAACGGCATAAGGTAATACAGAATCCGGATGTAAATCAGATTTTGCAGGCGGAAGCTGAAACCTATGAATTTATCATGACAGAGGTGTGACGGCAGTAATGATGACTTTTATTTTATTTATTCTTATCTTCGGCATTGTTGTTTTGTCCCATGAATTCGGACATTTCATCGTTGCCAAGGCAAACGGGATTCACGTGGTGGAATTTTCGGTGGGAATGGGACCTACCCTATGTTCCTTTAAGAGAAAAGAAACGGTGTACTCCCTGAAATTGTTGCCCATTGGCGGTGCCTGTATGTTTGAGGGCGAGGACGGACTCGAGACCAAAAAAGACAAGGAAAGCGGTGACGCGGATGCAACGCCCATTGACGATTCGGGTTCTTTTTTGAAAGCAAATGTGTGGGCCAGAATTTCTACCGTTGTGGCAGGCCCTTTGTTTAATTTTATTTTAGCGTTTGTGTTTGCGGTTATTTTAGTTTCGGTGAGTCCCACCGATAAGCCGCAGGTACTTGATATAGTGGAAAATTCGGCGGCTGAGGAGGCAGGGCTTGCAGCGGGAGACACCATTGTCAGCATTGACGGTGAAAAGATGTATCTGTTCCGCGATATTTCTTTGATGATGGCGGTGAACAAAGGGGAAACAATCGAAATCGTCTATGAGAGGGACGGTCAAAAAGTTGAGACTACATTGACACCTAAATTAAATGAGACAACGGGAACTTATGCCATCGGTATCTATGGTGGTGTTTATGAAGAAAGCAAAGGCCTTGGCGTATTTCGGGATGCCTTTTACGAGATGCGTTATTGGGTGCGTTCCACTTACAAGAGTTTAGGCATGTTGCTTACCGGAAACTTTAACAGGGAAGATGTATCGGGACCTGTGGGAATTGCGGTCAACGTGGTGGGAAAGACCTATGAAGAGGCCAAGGAATATGGCACAACCAGTGTCGTGCTGAGCATGATGAATATTGTGCTTTTGCTTTCCGTGAATTTGGGTATCCTGAATCTGCTTCCGATTCCGGCGCTTGATGGCGGCAGATTGGTGTTCATGCTGATTGAAGTGGTGCGCGGAAAGCCCGTTCCTCCGGATAAGGAAGGTATCGTCCACTTTGTAGGAATGGTATTCTTTCTGATTCTTATGGTTGTTGTTTTGTTCAACGACCTGGTTAATATCTTTGGATAGAAACATGTCACAAAAATAGGCAGTCGGTTTTTGGGTAATATTACGGGTTGATATTACCGCCGGCTGCTTTTATAATGTCTATACACTTCATTATTCAGGAGTGTTCTGAATTCTTTTGTTCAACATAAGGGGCCGTAAATCATGCTCCGAAATCCATTTTTTGTAAAGAGGTAAATATATGACTAAAATCTTAAAGGGCAGGAAATTTGTTGTGCTTTTATTGTTGTTGGCATTTTTGGCAGGTGTGTTCGCAGAATGGGCATGGAATATCACAGGTTATGAAGTAAAAGGAGCGGAGCAATTGCAGGACTCGGAGAAGAATATTTTGCCGGTAGTGTTTTATGATGATAAAGGCAGGAAGGTTTGTGTGCGGGAGGATGCGGTGTTACAACTTAGCGATTTGTTTCAGATAGAAATCCCCCTGGAAGACTGGACCATTGGACAGGTGGGAGTGGTGGAAATCAAAGTGTCCTTTGAGGATGGAACAGAGAAAAGAAACTCTGTCAGGATTGGCCGCAAAGCGTTGCATAAAGGGGAAAAATAAGGTAAAATTCTTGGAAGAAAAACATGGTGGAGGAAAAGGGCAATGATATGTTCTTATTGTGGCGCTTCTTACCGCAAAAATGCTGAGAGATGTCCTAATTGTCAGTCGGAAAACCCGCTGATGGTAGAAAAAAGAAAAAACAAAGTAAGGCAGGCTATTGATGACCGGGCTATGGAAGAGGTGAGAGACCTTCCGCAGAAAAAGGTAAAGAAAGCCCATACAGTTGTGGTTATTGTACTGGTGGGGTTGCTGGCTCTTTTGATTATAGGCTGTGTCTTGGGTTATACATTAACAAAATACAAGGCAAAACTTGAGTATGCAGCATATGAGCATCATGTAGAAAAATTGGAGCAACTCATTGCAAAGGAACAATGGGAAGAATTTGAGGATTATTATTATGACAATGAGTGTTGGGGCAGTAGGTACGAAAAGTATGCCCAGTTAATTGATGCGCGGGTACATGGAATTTATAATATAATGTACTATTGCGACGAATATCATAGGATGCTGGCAGAGGGCAATTTAGAAGGTGCCAACCGGAATCAGTATTGTGACCGGGCAAAGAAAGATTTGGAACAGGTTTTCGGCTACTACGCAGATTTTTGTGGAGAGAACCAAAAGAAAGTAAATGACAGGGTGATTTTGGGAAATGAAAAATTGCTAAAGCAGTGGGAAGAAGAAATTACTCTTTATTTGCAGGATTCTTTACAGATGACGGAAGAAGAACTGGATATCGTGCGTGAATGCAGGGATAATGCAGATTATGAAGAAGTGATTGATAAATACATAGAAAGGGATATGAAGTAGTTATGAAATGTCCGAATTGCGGGGGCGAAGTAGATTCCCAGAGTACAGCATGCCCTTATTGTAACAGTGTATATGAGCCGGGCCGTCTTTTCCAGTTGGAATTGGCGGAAAAAATGGAAAAGAATAAACTTTTAGCCAAATTTGTATTAAAGAGCAGGACACCGGATATGGTGCAAATGATGCTCACAAGAAGTATTATCAGTTTTTTGCTTGCTGCAATTGTGTTTATGGTGGTAGCTTTTGGTATTTATATGCTGGCGGAAAATGGCTTGCATAGAGAGCCTGAGGAGGGTACCTACGCGTGGAAATATATCCACGGAAATGACAGCCGGATTGAGAACGAAATGCTCCGGGAATATATGAACGAAATTGTGGTTGCGGTGGATACGGGAGAGCCGGTTAGTGATACTGCTCTGGACTATGTTTTATTAAATAGTCTTTATGAGATTCAGGAAGATAAAGATAGTGAGCAGAGCCATTTGATACAGGCATTTATGTCAGGATATCTGCAAATGACAGAGGAAGAAATTAGTGAATTCATGCAGGTGGAAGATGATTATTACACAAGGCATGAGGCTGCAGATGCATTGTGCGCCAAATTGCTTTCCAGATTGGGAGGTGACGAATAATGGAAATTATCGTTGTTTTGGCGTTTATCATTTTGGGATTCATTGGGTTTTACAAAACAAAGCTAAGTTATTATCAGAAGATGACGGTGAAGGCTGTTGTTTTGTATATAACAGTTGGTGCTTTTGGTTTGTCTGTACTGGCAATGCTGGGAACCATAGGTGGCGTAATCTATGCCTCTTATGAGGACACGGTTGAAGCGAGAATGGACAGTTATTCCTGGTATTGCAGCAAAGGGGATTTTGATTCTCTTTCCATGATGATGGATTATGATGAAAGTTACGAGGAAGAATTTGATTATCTGTGGGAGCAGGTTGACATGTATGACACTTACAACCGGTATCAGATTTACCGGAAGGCTGCGGAGAATGCTGTGGACGAAGAACGTAGACAGTTTTACGAAATGCAGGCGGAAAAATGTAAGGAAACTTTACAGGAAATTTGCCGGGAAAGCAGGTTCGAAGAAAATGTTCTCTATGCCGAGTATTACGGCACTGTTATATGGGAATAATTTTTTGACTTTCTACGTAAAAAAGAATATAATATTATGCATATAATTACGGATATTTTATTCAAAGGAGAGAATAAATTATGAAAAAACTGGAAGAATATGTAAGAAGTATTCCTGATTTTCCGGAAGAAGGGATTATTTTTAGGGATGTGACCAGTGTTTTGCAGGATGCGGACGGCTTGCATCTGGCAATCGATACCATGCAGGAAAAAATAAAAGATTTGGATTATGATGTGGTGGTTGGTCCGGAGTCCAGAGGATTTATTTTCGGAACACCTATCGCTTATAATAATCACAAGCCTTTTGTGTTGATCCGTAAAAAGGGAAAATTGCCCTGCGAAACGGTAGAAAAA